>NZ_JBFUKN010000092.1:0-25039 GCF_056400845.1 Mycobacterium sp. P4_H6
GGCGGCTCACCATGAGCGAGTGGATTCCGTTGGGAGTCTCCGTTGTGCTGCTCGCCATGGTGTGGTTCGCCGTGGGGCGGATCGGGCCGGGCAACGGACGCGGCCCATCGCGTGGGCCGCAGCGTAATGCCCGCGGCGACGACAGCTCAAGTGCCGGCGGTTGCGGGGACGGTGGGTCGGCCGGCGACAGCTGACAAGAGTGCTCGATTCACCGGTCTGGGTGAGTGCGGTATGCCAACGTAGACGCGATAACCCGTGGCTCACGGCCCACAGGACCCGTAGGAGTGAACATGAGACGTGTGATTGCACCGCTTGTCGCGGCGGTTGCCGCCTCGATCGCCTTCGCGGGGACAGCCGCGGCGATCCCCGAGCAGGGCACCCCGGAGTTCGACGAGTACATGGGCGGCCTGCAGCGCAATGGTTACAACCTGAACCCGGACACCGCGTGGCGCGCCATGCATCAGGCGTGCGTGGGCGGACTGCCGGGTTACATAGGTCTGGAATTGGCCGCGCAGGGCGCCATCGGCCCCGGCGCGCAGGAGCGGGTCTTCGACGTGGCCAGAAAGTACGCCTGCCCGGTTCAGTAATCGGCCGTCGATCCCGGTTTAAGGTGGCCGCACGATGTCGGGTCAGATCGCGCTGACGCTGGCGGTCGCGCTGCTGCTGGCGGCGGTGGCCGCCGTCCTCGTGGTGCGCACCCGCCGCGTCGTGGCCACCCCCACCGAACGCGCCGTGCATGCCGCCCTGCACACGGCCTCGCTGGCAGCGCGTGCGCTGCGCCAGGGCCTGGACTCCGAATCAGCGGCGACGGCAGCACCCTTCCTGCGCGGACTCACCGGCACCGACGGGGTCGCCTTGTTCGACGGCCACGGGGAACTCCTGGCCACCGACCCCGCCGACGACTTGATCTGGCAGCCCGATATCGCGGATACCTGCGCGTCCACCGCGGCGGAGTCGATCGCCGGGGAACGCCGGGTTCTCAACGATGTGCGCACCTCGACGGTGGTGGCGCAGCCGCTGCTCGCCGAGGCCGGCGACGTCCTCGGCGTGCTCGTCGTCGTCACCACGCGCGCTCCGGGACCCGGCATGCTCGGCGCGATCGGCGAGGTCGCACGGTATGCCGCCAGCCAGATCGAACTGGCCGAGCTCGATGCCTCCCGTGCCCGGCTGGACAAGGCCGAGGTGCTGGCGCTGCGCGCACAGATCAGCCCGCACTTCATCTACAACGCGCTCAACACCATCGCCTCGTTCGTGCGCACCGACCCTGCCCGCGCCCGCGAACTCATCCTGGAATTCGCCGATTTCACCCGCTACTCGTTCCGGGCCGCCGGGCAGTACACCACCCTGGCCGAGGAGCTGCGCAACATCGACCGCTACCTCACCCTGGAGCGGGCCCGGTTCGGCACCGCGCTGAAGGTTCGCCTGCAGGTCGCCCCCGAGGTGCTCAACGTGGTGGTGCCCTTCCTGGCGCTACAACCGTTGGTGGAGAACGCGGTACGACACGGGCTGGCCGGTCGTGGTGGCGGGTCCGTCGAGATCGTCGCCAACGACACCGGCTCGGACTGCGTCATCACCGTCGAGGACGACGGTGCCGGAATGGATCCCGACACCCTGCGCTCCGGTCAGGGCGACGCGCTGGCCGACCGTACCGCCGACCAATCCGCACACGTCGGCCTGACCAATGTCGATCATCGGCTGCGCGCGGCGTTCGGCAACGATTACGGTCTGGTGGTCGAAACGGCTGTCGGAGCGGGGACCAAGGTCATCATGCGGGTGCCGAAGTTCCGCTCCGGTGTACGGGCCAGCGGAGGTGTGGCGTGACCGGTCTGACGGTCCTCGCCGTCGACGATGAGGCGCCTGCCCTCGACGAGCTGGCCTACCTGTTGGGGCAGCACCCCGATATCGCGGCAGTGCACACCGCCGGCGATGCCACCTCGGCGCTGCGGGAACTCAACGCCCACCCCATCGACGCGGTGTTCCTCGACATCAACATGCCCGGGCTGTCCGGGATCGAATTGGCCGGTGTGCTGCGCAACTTCGCGAACCGGCCCGCCGTGGTGTTCGTGACCGCGCACGACGACAAGGCGGTCGCCGCCTTCGACGTCGGCGCCGTCGACTACCTGCTGAAGCCGATCCGGCAGAACCGGCTCGACGAGGCGGTGCGCCGGGTGACGATCGCGCGCAACAACGAGCCCGAGCCGCCCGACGATCCCGATGCTCCCGAGTCCGATGTCATCCCGGCCGAACTCGGCGGTATCACCCATCTGGTGCCCCGGGACAGCATCGGCTGGGTGGAGGCTGAGGGCGATTACGCCCGGCTGCACTCGGCGACCGGTGCCCACCTGGTGCGAATTCCATTGAGTGTGTTGGAAACCCGCTGGCGAGACCACGGGTTCCAACGCATCCACCGGTCCTACCTCGTCTCGCTGCGGCTGGTGACCGGCCTGCGCACCGGAGAGGGCGCGGTGCTGGTGCGGCTACGGGCCAACGGAGCCTCCCCCGCGGTGGAGCTCCCGGTGAGCCGGCGCCAGGCCCGCGAGCTGCGTGACCGGTTGGTCCGGGACCCGATGCGCAACCTCAAGCCGGCGGGTTCCGATGAATGAACGACCGGAACGCCAACGGGTGGTGCTCGCACACCGGCGCGGCGCTCGGATGGTGCGGACCCGTGTCGAGGTGCAGGAACAGACCCAGGTGGGCGATGCGCTGGTGCGCGGTCTGGTCCGCGCGCAACTCGGGCTGGCGTTACGGCTCAGCGCGGTGGTGGCTTTCGCGGTCGCGGCGATCCTGTTGCTGACCGGGCTCGCACCGGATCTGACGGTCTTCGGAATGCGGTTGAACTGGCTGCTGCTGGCGGTGCTGGCCTATCCCCTGCTCTACGGTGTGGGACGGCTCTACGTGCGGCTGGCCGAACAGGGCGAGAAGGACTTTGTCCGGGTCGTCGACAGCGAACCGTGAGCGGCTCACCGTTGACCGCGGCCGCACTCCTGGCCGCGGCCGTCGCGACGGTGGTGATCGGCAGCTGGGGAGTTCGGCTGTCGCGCACCACCTCGGATTTCCTGGTGGCCTCCCGCAGCGTCGGACCACGCTGGAACGCCGCCGCGATATCCGGTGAATACCTCTCCGCCGCATCATTTCTCGGGGTCGCCGGGCTGATCGCGAAATACGGTGCCGACGCGCTGTGGTACCCCGTCGGGTTCACCGCCGGCTACCTCGGCCTGCTGTTGTTCGTCGCCGCGCCGCTGCGCCGTTCGGGCGCCTACACAGTGCCCGA
This sequence comes from Mycobacterium sp. P4_H6, assembly GCF_056400845.1. Lineage (NCBI taxonomy): Bacteria > Bacillati > Actinomycetota > Actinomycetes > Mycobacteriales > Mycobacteriaceae > Mycobacterium > Mycobacterium sp. P4_H6. The sequence continues at coordinate 3,272 of NZ_JBFUKN010000092.1, forward strand.
CTTCGCCGAGTTCCGGCTCGGTTCGGCGCGGCTGCGCAAGGTGGCCATGCTCGTCGTCGTGATCATCTGCGTGTTCTACCTGGCCCCGCAGTACCAGGGAGCCGGGCTGGCCCTGAAAACACTTCTCGGCATGCCGGTCTGGATCGGGCCGGTGCTGGTCGGTGGAATCGTCATCACCAACGTGGTGGGCGGCGGGATGCGTTCGATCACCTTCGTGCAGGCCTTCCAGTACTGGTTGAAGCTCACCGCGATCGCCATCCCGGCACTCGCGCTGCTCGGCCTGTTCGTCACCGACAGAGGGGAACTGGGCGGCCCGCTGCCGCCGAGCGTGGACCGCGAGACGACGGTGCAGATCGAGACCGATGTAGTGGTCCAGGTGGTCGACCCGGCCGGGATCCGGGTGACCGGGCGTCTGGACGGGAATACAGTGCGCGACGCCACCTTCGGTACTCCCGGCGAACACACAGTCGGCGCCGGCACCAGCCTCACCCTGGCCGCCGGGGCCGCCACCCCGGTGGTGGCCGGGACGCCGAGCACCGGCAGCGAATGGATCGTCTCCGGCGGTGGCCTGGGCGGCGGGCATCCGCTGTACCAGGTGATCTCGATCATCGTGGCGACCTTCCTGGGCACCATGGGTCTGCCGCATGTGCTGGTGCGCTTCTACACCAACCGCGACGGCCGGGCCGCGCGGCGGACCGCGCTGGCCGTCATCGCGCTGCTGTCGTTCTTCTACCTGTTCCCCGTCCTGCTCGGGGTGTTCTCCCGGCTGTACGTGCCGCAGCTGCTGATCACCGGAACCGCCGATGCCGCAGTGCTGTTGGCGCCGGGCTCGGCGATCGGCGGAGCGTTCGGGCAATTCCTGGCCGCCCTGGTGGCGGCCGGCGCCATCGCGGCGTTCCTGGCGACCTCCTCGGGGCTGCTGGTCAGCATCGCCGGTGCGCTGGCCACCGATGTGATGCGCGGCCGGGTCCGCGACTTCCGTGTCGCGGCGGTGATCGGCGGTCTCATCCCGATTCCGTTGTCACTGCTGGTTGCCGATATCGAACTGTCCCGCACCGTCGGTCTGGCGTTCGCGGTCGCCGCGTCCACCCTGTGCCCGCTGCTGGTGCTGGGCATCTGGTGGCGCGGGCTGACCGCCGCCGGGGCCGCCTGTGGTCTGACGGTCGGCGGACTCGTCTGTGGCGGCGCGGTATTGGTGGCGATCACGGGCGGCATCGACGAGTCCGTGCTGGGCGGTTGGCCCGCCGTGATGATCGGCTATCCCGCGGTGGTGAGCGTCCCGGTGGCCTTCGCGACGATGATCGTGGTCAGCCAGTTCACCCACACCACTCCGAACGTCGCGCAGATCTTCGCCCGCATGCATGTGCCGGAACGGCTCGGTATGGGTGTCGAACGCCTCCCGGAGGGTTAGCCGGCCCAGTCCCGGTTCAACGCCTGGACGCGATCGACGTTGTCCTCGACCCAGGAGCGCAGCTGCGCCAGCGGGGCGGAGACGCTGACACCCAACTCGGTCAGGGTGTACTCCACCCGCGGCGGCACCTCGGCGTACACCGCGCGGTCCAGCAGCGACGCCGCTTCCAGCCGGCGCAGCGTCTGCGTCAGCATCTTCGCCCCGACTCCGGGCAGCTGCGCCTGCAGCTGGTTGAACCGCATCGCGCCGCGCTCTTCGAGCAGCCCGATGATCAGCGCCGACCATTTGTTGGACAGCAGGTCCAGCAGCGCGCGGCACGGGCAGTGCTCGGCGTAGACATCGTGTGCGTCGTGTTGTCCGGTCGGACACGGCCTGGCCATGTCTGGCTCAACCGCCCGGACGGCAGATGAATTCCGTTGATCTGCAATTCTTCCCCGCAGGGAAGCAACTGGCCTTGCAGGACACCGGGGTGCCGGGTCTAGCGTCGCACCCATGACCACCATGACTGCCATCGGCTCCTTCGCCGGTCTGCCCATCGACCATCCCGAAGCCCTGCAGGATGTCGAGGTCCCGCTGCCCGAACTGCGACCGCACGATGTCCTGGTCCGGGTGCAGGCGGTCTCGGTGAATCCCGTCGACATCAAACGCCGCGGCAGCCTGGACCCGTCGGCAACGCCGGCCATCCTGGGCTTCGACGCCGCCGGGACCGTCGAGGCCGTCGGCCCGGAGGTGAGCACCCTGAGCATCGGCGACGAGGTCTGGTACGCCGGTGACGTCAGCAGGCCGGGCACCAACGCCGAATTCCACGCCGTCGACGAGCGCATCGTGTCCCCTAAACCGAAGTCACTGTCGTTCAAGGATTCCGCCGCGCTTCCGCTCACCACCATCACCGCCTGGGAGGCCCTGTTCGAGCGGTTCGCGCTGACATCCGACTCCACCGGAGATCTGCTGGTGCTCGGCGCCGCCGGCGGGGTCGGCTCGGCCATGATCCAGCTCGCCAAGAAGCGCACCAGGGTGCGGGTGATCGCCACCGCCAGCCGGGACGACTCGCGCGAATGGGCACTCGGCCTCGGCGCCGATGCGGTGATCAACCACCACGACCTGGAGAAGCAAGCACGTGAGGTCGCTCCCGACGGCGTCGACTACGTGTTCTCGCCGCACTCGGCGGGCAACATCGAGATCTACGCCGAGATCACCCGGCCCTTCGGCCACATCACCGCGATCGACGAACCCGAAGGCCTGGATCTACTGCCGCTGAAGGCCAAAAGCATCGCCTGGCACTGGGAACTGATGTTCACCCGCCCGCTGTACTCCTACGACCTCATCGGACAGCAACACCTGCTGACCGCGGCCGCCGATCAGGTGGACCGGGGCGAACTGCGCAGTACCATCACCACCGCGATCGACGACTTCAGCGCGGCCGGCCTGCGCGAGGCGCACCGACTGGTGGAATCCGGTCGCATGATCGGGAAGGTGGTGGTGCACCGGTGACACTGCAGCAGGTCGACCTGGCGGTGATCGGATTCGGCAAGGGCGGCAAGACGCTGGCCGCCGCACTGGGCCGCAAGGGCTGGCGGGTGACGGTGATCGAGCAGTCCGCGCAGATGTACGGCGGCACCTGCATCAACATCGGCTGCGTCCCGACGAAATCCATGGTGTTCCGGTCCGAGCAGCTGTCCGCCGGGCAGCCCCATCAAGTCGAGTACGCTCGCGCCGTCACCGCCACCGGCGAGTTGACCGCCGACCTGCGCGCCGAGAACTACGCGATGATCGACGGCATCGCCACTGCCGACGTGCTGACCGGGGCGGCCCGCTTCACCGACCCCCACACGCTCGAGGTGGCCACCGCCGACGGTGGGGTCACCGTGTCCGCAAAGTGGATCGTCATCGGAACCGGTTCGCGCCCAACCCTTCCCGACATCCCGGGACTGACCACCTCGCCCCGGGTGCACACCAGCACAGACCTGCTGACCGAGGAACACCTGCCGGCCCGTCTGGTGGTGCTGGGCGGCGGCTATGTCGGCCTGGAGTTCGCCGCGATGTACGCCGCCTACGGATCGGAGGTCACCGTCCTGGAACGCCACGCCCAGGTGCTGGGCCGAGAGGACGCCGATATCGCCGACACCGCGCGGAACATCCTGCAGAACAAGGGCGTCCGCATCATCACCGAAGCACAGGTGACCGAGGTGAATGACGGCACCGTCAGCTACCTGACCGAGGGGCCGTCCCACACCGTCGACGCGGACGCCATCCTGGTCGCCCTGGGGCGTGAACCCGTCACCGCCGGACTGAATCTCGCCGCCGCCGACGTGCACACCACACCCTCGGGCGCGGTGATCGTCGACGAGCACCTGCGGACCAACCAGCCGCACATCTTCGCGATGGGCGATGTCAACGGCGGTCCGCAGTTCACCTACATCTCCCTCGATGACTACCGCATCGTGCTCGACCAGCTCGTCGGCGACGGCGCCCGCAGCACCGGCGACCGCAATGCCGTGCCCTACGCGCTGTTCATGACGCCGCCCCTGGGACGCGTGGGACTGACCGAGCGCGAGGCGGTGGCGGCCGGGCTCGACATCAAGGTCGCCGCCATGCGCGTCGCGGACATGGCGACCGTCCCGCGGGCCCGCATCGTCGGTGAACCCGAGGGTCTGATGAAGGTCATCGTCGATGCCGACACCGACCTGATCCTCGGTGCAGCCCTGCTCTGCTACGACTCTCACGAGGTGATCAACACCGTCGCGCTGGCGATGCGCCACGGCATCACCGCCACCGCGCTGCGGGATTCGATCTACACCCACCCCTCGATGACCGAGGCATTCAACCAACTGCTGGGAGCGCTGCAACCGCTCACCGCCGCTGACTGACCGCTCACCGCACCCCTGCCCGACTTCGGCGTTTGACCTCGGTTTGTGACCCACATCTCAATTAGGTTCAGTACCCAACTGGTTCACAGTCGACGTCAGGAGTCTCCGGTGCCCGAAACCGATCTACCCGCGCGGCCTGCGCCCACCGGCGAGGAGTTCCTCGCCATGCAGGCCAGTCCCGAGTTCCAGGAGTTGCGCAGCAGGCTGCGCAAGTTCGTCTTCCCGATGACGGGATTCTTCCTCGTCTGGTACGGCATCTACGTGCTGCTCGGCGCGTTCGCGCACGACTTCATGGCCACCCAGGTGTTCGGCAACGTCAACGTCGGTCTGATCATCGGGCTCGGCCAGTTCTTGACGACGTTCGTCATCACCGGCCTCTACGTGCGCTTCGCTAACCGTGAGCTGGATCCGCGTTCGGCGGCCATCCGCGAAGAGCTGGAAGGACCCCTGAAGTGAACCTCCTGGCAGCAACCGAGACGGTCGGCAACCCGGCCGCCAACATGGGCATCTTCGGCCTCTTCGTCGTCGTCACCATGATCGTGGTGATCCGCGCCAGCAAGAAGAACGCCACCGCCGACGAGTTCTTCACCGGCGGCCGGGCCTTCTCCGGCCCGCAGAACGGCATCGCGATCGCCGGTGACTACCTGTCGGCCGCCAGCTTCCTCGGCATCGCCGGCGCCATCGCCGTCTACGGCTACGACGGCTTCCTCTACTCCATCGGCTTCCTGGTCGCCTGGCTGGTGGCCCTGCTGCTGGTCGCCGAATTGCTGCGCAACACCGGCCGATTCACCATGGCCGACGTGCTGAGCTTCCGGCTGAATCAGCGCAAGGTCCGGGTGGCGGCCGCTACGTCGACGCTGACGGTGTCGCTGTTCTACCTGCTGGCACAGATGGCCGGCGCCGGTGGCCTGGTGGCCTTGCTGATGAACATCAACAGCCGCAGCGGCCAGTCGATCGTGATCGCCGTCGTCGGCCTGTTGATGATCGTCTACGTGCTGGTCGGCGGCATGAAGGGCACCACCTGGGTGCAGATCATCAAGGCCGTGCTGCTGATCGTCGGCGCCGGATTCATGACGGTCCTGGTGCTGGCCAAATTCGGGATGAACTTCTCGGAGATCCTCGGCTCGGCCCAGACGGCGATCTCCGGCGCCACCACCGAAGGGGTGGCCAAACGCGATGTGCTGGCCCCCGGCGCCCAGTACGGCGGATCGCTGACCTCGCAGATCAACTTCATCTCGCTGGCCCTGGCGCTGGTGCTCGGCACGGCCGGTCTGCCGCACGTGCTGATGCGGTTCTACACCGTCCCGACCGCCAAGGAAGCCCGCAAGTCAGTGGTGTGGGCGATCGCCCTGATCGGCGCGTTCTACCTGTTCACGCTGGTGCTCGGGTACGGCGCAGCAGCCCTTGTCGGTCCGGACCGCATCCTGAGCGCGGCGGGCGGCGTGAACTCCGCGGCCCCGCTACTGGCACTCGAACTCGGCGGTGTGGTGCTGCTCGGCATCATCTCCGCGGTCGCCTTCGCCACCATCCTGGCGGTTGTCGCCGGTCTGACCATCACCGCGTCGGCGTCCTTCGCGCACGACATCTACGCCGGCGTCTGGAAGAAGCACAAGGTGACCGAGGACGAGCAGGTGAAGGTTTCCCGCGTCACCGCGGTGGTGCTGGGCGTCGTCGCGATCGGTCTCGGCATCCTGGCCAACGGCCAGAACGTCGCCTTCTTGGTGGCACTGGCCTTCGCCATCGCCGCGGCGGCCAACCTGCCGACCATCGTGTACTCGCTGTACTGGAAGCGGTTCAACACCCGGGGTGCGCTGTGGAGCATGTACGGCGGCCTGATCTCCACGCTGGTGCTCATCGTCTTCTCCCCCGCCGTGTCGGGTGCGAAGACCTCGATGATCCCGGGTGCGGACTTCGCCTGGTTCCCGCTGGCCAACCCCGGCATCGTGTCGATCCCGCTGGCGTTCGCGCTCGGCATCATCGGCACGCTCACCTCCAAGGACACCGGTGACCCGGCGATCAATGCAGAGATGGAAGTGCGGTCGCTGACGGGTGTGGGCGCCGAGAAGGCGGTCGCGCACTAGTCACTCGGAGCACTCGGGCCGGCGGCGGTACTGTTCACACGAGTGAGCACCCGCCGCCGGTCCTTTGCGTTCGCCGCGCTGTCCTACGCTTTCGCCGCCGTCATGGTCGGCACCACTCTCCCGACGCCGTTGTACGCGCTCTATGCCGAGCAGATGCACTTCTCCGTCGTCACGACGACGGTGATCTTCGCGGTCTACGCGTTCGGGGTGCTCGGCGCGCTGGTGCTCTTCGGGCGGTGGTCCGACGCCGTCGGGCGGCGCCCGGTACTGCTGGCCGGCCTGGTCTTCGCGATCGCCAGCGCGGCGGTGTTCCTGATCGCCGACAGCGTGGCACTGCTGCTCGTGGGACGTCTGCTGTCCGGTCTGTCGGCCGGTCTGTTCACCGGCACCGCGACCGCGGCGGTGGTCGAGGCGCTGCCGGACACGCAGCGCGAACGCGCCGCGATGGTGGCCACCATCGCCAACATCGGCGGCCTGGGTATCGGTCCGGTGTTGGCCGGTGTGCTCGCCCAGTACGTGCCGCACCCCCTGACGCTGCCATTCGCCGTGCACATCGGCCTTGCCGCGCTGGCGGTGGTGTCGGTGCTCATCGCTCCGGAAACCTCGGCACGCACCGGCCGAATCGGTGTGCAACGTCTTTCCGTTCCCGCCGAGGTACGCGCCGTGTTCATCACCGCGGCCACCGCTGCGTTCGCCGGCTTCGCCGTGACGGGCCTGTTCGCCGCGATCGCCCCGTCTTTCGTCAGCGACGTCGTCGGGGTCGCCAACCACGCCGTCGCCGGAGCCATCGCGGGGTCCATATTCCTGGCTTCCGCTGTGGCTCAGCTCGCCGGGCGCCGCATCGTCCCGGCGACGGCCGTCGCCGCCGGCTGCGCGATCCTGGTGGCCGGCATGGTGATTCTGGCTGTCGCCCTGACATTTTCGTCGCTGGCGGGGATCATCGTCGCAGCCCTGGTGGCCGGCACCGGGCAGGGCATCAGCTTCAGCCGCGGCCTGGCCGCGGTGGTCGAACAGGTGCCGGCCGCGCAGCGCGGTGAGATCAGTTCCACCTATTTCGTGGTGGCCTATGTGGCGATCTCGGTGCCGGTGGTCGGCGTGGGACTGGCCGCGCAGGCCTGGGGTCTGCGCACCGCCGGGGTGAGCTTTGCCGCCGCGGTGGCGGTGCTGGCGCTGGGCTGCCTGGTCGCGATCCTCGTGCAGGCCAGGCGCCCGGCCCGATTGAGTGGTTCTACTCAGGCCTGATCCCGGCCACCGCATCTACATTCGGACCATGGCCATCGCAGCGTTCCCCACGGTCGCCGACGTTGCGGCGAGCACTCCGCCCGAGCGGGACCGGGCCATCGATGTCATCCGCATCACCGCCCTGGTGGGAGTGGTGATCGGGCACACCGTGATGGCCACCAGCATCATCCGCGACAACGTCTTCTACTGGGAGAACCTGCTCACCACATCGGTGGTGTTCCAGGCCCTGACCTGGGTGTTCCAGATCATGCCGCTGTTCTTCTTCGCCGGGGTGGCCGCCTCAGTCTCGTCACGCAGCGGACCGTGGGGTGGCTGGTTGCTCAAACGCTGTACCCGCCTGTACCGGCCGGTGTTCTCCTACCTGGCGTTCTGGGCGGCCGCGCTGATGGTCGCGAACCGGGTGCTTCCGGTGCACGTGTACGAGCCATTGGCGGGTATCTCGGTTCAGTTGCTCTGGTTCCTCGGCGCCTATGTCCTTGTGCTGGCGGCGGTTCCGTTGCTGATCCGGATCAACACCAGAGGCCGGCTGGTCGCCGCCGTCGCGGCGCTCTATGCGATCGTCGCGGCCGTCGACGTCCTTCGAATCAGTGATCCGGGCTGGAATTGGCTGGGTTACGCCAATCTCGCGGTGTGGCTGGTGCCCGGCATGTTCGGCGTCGCCTACCGGTACCGGCTGATCACGTCATCGAGTGCGGCGATCCTCGGGGCGGTGATGCTGGCGGTGAATGTCGCGCTGGTGAGGTTCGGCCCGTACGAGCCCAGCCTGGTGGGCATCGACGGCCAACAGCTCAAGAACATGTCGCCGCCGTCACTGCTGTTGGCCGGCCACGCAATCATGATGTGCGCGTTCGCGATTGCCGCGGCACCGGCTATCGGCCGGTGGGCCCGGCGTCCGCGGGTGTGGTGGTTGACCGCCATCGGCAACAGCGGCGCGATGACTTTGTACCTGTGGCATATCCCGGCGCTGCTCGCCGTGCACCTGGCCTTCGACCTGATCGGACTGCCCCGCTACCCGGGGCACCCGCATTTCCTCGCGCTCAGCATCGCCCAGCTCGTCATCACGGCCGTGTTGGCCGCGGCGCTGTTCGTGGCCTTGCGCCCGTTGGAGAACAACCCGCTGCCGTACTGGGACGGCGGCTCGGTCAGCGATCCCGGCGTGCGCAGTGCCATGGTGGGAGCGCTGTTGTGCGTCGCGGGCGCTGCCACCCTGGCCTCGGTGGGATGGGGCCTGAAGGATCTCGGGCTGTACTTCGTCGCGCTGATGCTTGCCGCGCTCGTCGGCGCGCGCAGTCTGGCCCGTTAACCGCTCTTGCGGCGGAACTCCCGGCGGTTCTCGACGGGCCCGTGCGCGCCCCGCGGTTGCTTGCGACCGGCTTCGGCATGTGACACGCCGTCCGCGGTCTGCGTCTTCTTGCGCTCCAGCGCCTCCCGGAACTTGCGTTTGGTGTCGTCTTCGGGAGTTTCGTCGGCCATACCGACAGCCTAGCCCTGTCACCTGATCCCGGGCGGCATCCCGTACAGATGGTTGATCGGCAGCGTCAGCAGCACCCGCCGGTCATCGACCATGGCCCGGCGGTAGTCGTCCCAGTCCGGATGTTCCCCGGCGATGTTGCGGTACAACGCAATCAATGCTTCGACGGTGTCATCGGTCGGGTTCGCAGCGGGCGGGGTGAGCGCGGCGTCGCCCTCGGCGACCGCGTAGGCCCAGCCGTCGTCGGAGGACACATGGATGGCGGCGCGCGGGTCGCGGCGCAGATTGCGGGTCTTGGCCCGCGGTTCGGTCACCGATACCTGCAGCGCGACATTGCGCGCATCGAACCAGTAGGACACGTTGGACAGCTGTGGCCGCCCGTCCTTCTTGACGGTGGCCAGCACCCCCAGCGAGTTCCCACTGATCAATGCCAACAGCTTGTCGTCGAAAACCTGGCGCCCCATCTCACGAGGGTACGACTCTACGATCGGGGATATGAGTGGTCTGACTGGTATCGATGGCACAAGTTTGGAGGGCGTGTCCGCGACCACGCTCTGGACCCTGCACTATCGCGCCACCGAGGCCAAGCGCTCCGACGGCGTCATCCGGGACCCGTGGGCGGTCACCCTGGATGACGCCATCCACTACGACTACCGGAAGTTCGGAAAACCCAACCAGTCGCACGCATTGCGCGCCCGGGCGTTCGACGCGGCGGCCATCGATTTCTTGACGGCGCACCCCAAGGCGTCGGTGGTGGCGTTGGGAGAAGGTCTGCAGACCAGTTTCTGGCGGCTGGCCCGTGCCGGTGTCGCCGACGAATTGACCTGGTATTCCATCGATCTGGAACCCGTGATCGAGTTGCGCCGCCAGTTGCTGCCGCGCAACGACCGGATCGTCGAATTGGCGCAATCGGCGCTGGACCGCAGCTGGATGGACCAGGTGAAGACCGACGAGGGAGTGTTCATCACCGCTGAAGGACTGTTGATGTACCTGGAGCCCGAGGATTCGCTGGGCCTGATCGCCGACTGCGCGGCCCGGTTCCCGGGCGGGCAGATGATCTTCGACTCGATCCCGCAGTGGGTCAGTCGCCGCACCCTGACCGGGCTGCGCTTGTCCGACCGCTACCTCACCCCGGCCATGCCGTTCGCCAGGTCCGCCGATGAAGGACTCGCGCTGGCCGGCAGCGTCGACGGGGTCCGCCGGGCCCGCGACATCGCGCTGCCACCCGGTCGCGGAGTGTGGAAGCTCGCGAGCCTGCCGGCGCTGGACCGCATCGGCGCCTTCCGGCGTGCCCGGCCCAGCGTCACCCTGCTGGAATTCGGCTGATGACCCGATACGCCGCATTCCTGCGCGGTGTGAACGTCGGCGGGGTCACCCTCAAGATGGCCGACGTGGCGGCGGTGCTCAGCGCGGCCGGTTTCACCGATGTGAAGACGATTCTTGCCAGTGGGAACGTGCTGCTGAACAGCTCGTCGTCGACGGCCGCGGTACGTACGACGGCCGAGACCGCGCTGCGGGAGAGCTTCGGCTACGACGCCTGGGTGCTGGCGTATCCGTTGGACATCGTCCGCGAGATATCGGGGAACTATCCGTTCGAACGCGAGGTTGCCGACCACCATTCCTATGTCACCTTCGTCAGCGATGCCGATGTGCTCGCGGAACTGACGACGCTGGCCGGTGAGGCCGGCGAGACCGCCGCCCGCGGGAACGGAGTGCTCTACTGGCAGGTGGCTCGATCGTCGACGCTGAACTCGGCGATCGGCAAGACGATGGGCAAGAAGCGCTACAAGTCCTCGACCACCACCCGCAACCTGCGCACCCTGGACAAAGTCCTCGCATCGGTACATTCGGAACGGTGACCTCCCCCAGAGCCGATGCCAGCACCCTGACCGGAGTTTCCGAGACCGCACTGTTGACGCTGCTGGTCCGCGCGACCGAAGCGCGCCGGGCCGACGGGATCATCGACGACCCGGTGGCCGTCGGCCTGGTGGACTCCATCGACTTCGATTTCGGAAAGTTCGGTTTCGCCAACCGTCAGGACATGGCGTTGCGGGCGTTGGCCTTCGACCGCGAGGCCGGCGCCTATCTGCGCGATCATCCCGAGGCCACCGTGGTGGCCCTCGCCGAGGGATTGCAGACCAGCTTCTATCGGCTCGAGGCGTCCGGCATCGGTGACACGTTCCGTTGGCACACGGTTGATCTGCCGCCGATCGTCGCATTGCGCGACAAGCTGCTGCCGCCCTCGGCGCGGGTTTCCAGCAGCGCCCAGTCCGCGCTGGACTACAGCTGGATGGATGACATCGACGATTCCCGCGGCGTCTTCATCACTGCCGAGGGCCTGCTGATGTACCTGCAGCCCACCGAGGCGCTCGCGCTGATCACCGAATGCGCCAAACGTTTTCCGGGTGGGCAGATGATGTTCGACCTGCCGCCCTACTGGTTCGCGTGGTGGGCCCGCCAGGGTCTGCTGCGCCCGTCGCTGCGCTACCGGGTGCCGCCGATGCCGTTCAGCCTTTCGGTGTCACAGGCCGCCGACCTGGTCAACACCATCCCCGGCGTGCGCGCGGTGCACGACGTGGAGCTGCCGACCGGACGTGGCACGGTGCTCAACGCCTTGATCTGGGCGTCCTACCGGTTACCGGTGATCGATCAGCTGCGCGGGGTCACAACGCGGCTGGAATTCGGCTGACGGCAGCGAACTTCAGGGCCGCGTCCTGCACCGGACCGTTGCGCAGCACATCGGCGTCGACGGTGTAGTTCATCGTCATCTGCCACGGACCCTGCACTCCCTGGCGCGGAATCTCGTTGATCGCACGCTGCACGTACCCGGCCGCGAAGTCCAGCAGCGGCTTGGTGGGCATCGCCGGATCATCGAGTTCGGCCCGCACACTGTCGAACCCGTGATCATCCATGTAGCTGAGCAGCCGGCAGAAGTGCTCGCACAGCAGCCCGACCTTCAGCGTCCACGACGAGTTGGTGTAGCCGAAGGCGAAGGCGAAGTTGGGGATTCCGCTGAGCATGATGCCCTTGTAGGCCACGGTCTGCGCGAAGTCGACCGGCTCGCCGTCGACGGTGAGGGTGATCCCGCCGAAGAGCTGGACGTTCAATCCGGTGGCGGTGACGATGATGTCGGCGTCGAGCTCACGACCGGACTCCAGTAGGACACCGTTCTCGGTGAAGGTGGCTATCCGGTCGGTGACCACCGACGCGCTGCCGTTGCTGATGGCCGCGAACAGATCACCGTCGGGCACTGCGCACAACCGCTGATCCCACGGGTTGTAGCTGGGGCTGAAGTGCTCGTCGACGGGGTAACCGTCGGGCAGCTTGCCGGCGTTGATCCGGCGGATCAGCCAACGCGCGGCGGTCGGGTACTTCTGGCAGAACGTGTACACGCCGCGCTGTTTGGCGATGTTCTTGCGGCGGGCCAGCGCGTACCCGCGGTCGTCGCCGAGCACCTTGCGGGCCATGTTGGCGAAACCGTCCTTGGCCGGCACCGGCATGACATAGGTCGGTGAACGCTGCAGCATCGTCACGTGCCCGGCGGTCGTGGCCATCGACGGCACCAGGGTCACCGCGGTGGCGCCGCTGCCGATGACGACCACCTTCTTACCGGTGTAATCGAGGTCCTCCGGCCAGTGCTGGGGATGGACGATCTGGCCTGCGAAGCGCTCGCGTCCCTCGAACTCTGGGGTGAAGCCCTCGTCGTAGCGGTAGTAGCCGCCGGCGCAGAACAGCCAGTTCGCACTCAGCTGGCTCAACTCGCCGTCACCCTCGACGTCGACGACCCAGCGGGCGTCCGCACTGCTCCAGGCCGCGCCGAGCACCCGATGGTGAAAACGGATGTGCTGTTCGATGCCGTTCTCGTCCACCGTCTCGCGCAGGTAGGCCAGGATCTTGTCCGAGGTGGCGATGGCGTGTTCGTCGCGCCACGGTTTGAACTCGTAGCCGAAGGTGTGCAGATCCGAATCCGAGCGAATCCCGGGGTAGCGGAACAGATCCCAGGTGCCGCCGGTCGCCCCGCGGGATTCCAGGATGGTGAAGCTGCGGCCGGGGTGTTCGCGCTGCAGATAGTAGGCGGCTCCGATACCGGAGATCCCGGCTCCGACGATGAGCACATCGACTGTTTCCATGCGTTGATCGTCGCGCGCAGACCAGGCCTCCAGCCAGGTCGAAATACTCCATATCACCGAAGGGACGGTGCATAGTGCACCATCGCCCTAAGCTGCAGGCATGGCTGATGAATTGCCGTCTCCGCGGGTCAGGGACCTGATCCGGCAGTGCGCCCAGATCGTGGTCAATGCTCGCCCCGAGTGGCTCGACGAACTGGACCGGGCAGTCCTGGCGGCCAGCCCGGCGATTGCCGTCGACCCGGAGTTGGCCGCGGCCGTCAGCCGGAGCAACCGGGCCAACCTGTACTTCTGGGCGACCGCCAACGTCCGAGATCCCGGCGCACCCGTACCGCCCAACTCCGGCCCGGAGCCGCTGAGCATCGCGCGGGAACTGGTGCGCCGCGGTATGAACACGTTCCCACTGGACGCCTACCGGGTGGGTGAGGGAGTGGCCTGGCGCCGGCTGATGGAGATCGCCTTCGAGCTGACCTCCGATGCCGCCGAACTGCACGAGCTGTTGCAGGTGTGCTCGCGCTCGATCAGTGCGTTCGTCGACGCGACGCTGACCGGTATCGCCGCACAGATCGAGTTGGAGCGCGATGAACTCACCCACGGCAGCCACGCCGAACGCCGCGAGACCGTTGCCCTGCTGCTCGACGGCGCCCCCATTCCGCGTGCCCGCGCCGAGCAACGCCTCGGGTACGCACTGACCGGTAGCCACACCGCGGCGGTCATCTGGACCGACAACCACGACGGCGACCTGGCCAGACTGGACAGTGCCGCCGAGACCATCGCACGCGCCGGCGGCGGTCGGCCGCTGAGCGTGCTGGCCAGCAGCGCGACCCGGTGGGTGTGGACTCCCGGCGGTGTCGATCTCGACGCCCTGCAGGCATCGGCCGGTGGCGCCGCAGACATCCGGGTGGCGGTCGGCACCACGGGCGAGGGCGTGGACGGGTTCCGGCGCAGCCACTTCGAGGCGATCACCACCCAGCAGATGATGGCGCGCCTGCACTCCCGACAGCAGGTCGCCCGATTCACCGAAGTCGAGATGGTCTCGCTGATCACCGCCGATCCCGACCGCACCGCCGAATTCGTCAGCCGGGTCCTCGGTGACCTCGCCGCCGCGGGCACCGAGTTGCAGGACACCGTAAGGGTATTCGTCGCCAGCCAGTGCAACGCGTCGCGCGCGGCGACGCGGCTCTACACGCACCGCAACACCCTGCTGCGAAGGCTGGCGCGCGCCGACGAACTGCTGCCCCGGCCTCTGGCCGAACACAGCGTCAGCGTCGCCGTGGCGCTCGACGTGCTGCGCTGGACCGGTTAGCGCCGGCATCTCGCGAAGGGATGTCCCGGTTGCTGCATGACGACCGAGCATCAGACGGAATCCCGAGCGAGACGCGCCCGGTGAAATCGCTCGTGGCCTCGGGGCTATAGCCAGGCGCTGCGCGCCGGCCCGAAAAACACTCGAAACAGACTGACTCATAGGACCATTCAACTACTTAGTCGACGTTGCTTTCATTTGCTTTTTTGTACGCAAATTTCTCGGTTGAATTAGCTCATTGCAGGAAAGTAATACGACTGACTTATTCGCCAGCGTAGTTTCCGAGATTTACTGCACGCGTTGATAAAACGATTGATTGACTTCCAATTGACCAGGTGCCAAACTTCCATTCGAAGCGACGAGGGGGGCTCGCTCGCTTTGCAATTCGAATGAGCGTATTCGGTATGTGCGGGCATCAGTCAAGGGGGAATCACCATGCCTGAAGAATTTGACGACGAAACCTGGAACAAACTGTTCACACTGCGCGAGGAATCGACCAAACGCGGATCCGCGATAGGCGTCACGAACTACCGCGCCAAGCAGGACCGCGTCATCCGCGATGCGGAACCCTTCGAGCCGAGCCTGGGGCCGCTCGCTCAGCTTCCGGGAACGTGGGCCAACATCCGGCCCGGTGACGATCCCGACAGTCCCACCGATTCGCCACTGGCCGGCCGCGGCTGGAACGTCATCGCGCTTCCGTTCGCGGAAACGACGAAGGCGATCCCGCCGTTCCGCGCGGGTGAGGTACCGAACTACCGACTGTTGATGAACCGCTACAACGAGAAACTGGTCTTCTCGACGGTCGACGACGATGTCCCCAACCGGGGTATCAACCAGGACCGCACCGAGCGGGCAGACCAACTGGTGGCCGCCCTGGACTACGAACAGACGATCAAGCAGATCACGGCCGAAGATATGCCGAGTAGTGGTGACGCCGGGCCGAAAGGCTTACCGATCCACCATGAGCCGGGCTTGTTCCTGTACATGCAGGTCCAGGTTGTCGAGGGGTTCGACATCTGCCGCCTCGGCTCCATTCCGCACGGCAACTCGGTCAATGCCCTCGGCGTGAAGAAACCCGTGATCACCGGCCCGCCGACGATTCCGAACCTCAGCGCCTTTCCTGAGGGTGTCACCACGAACATCGTCACCGCCGTGGACGAAGCGGATGCCACCAGCAGCACACCGAGGAATCGCTACCTGTTCCCGTACAAGCATTTCGTGGATGCTCCGTTCGACGGTCTGTTCAGCCCGTCCAACGCGAACCGCCTTCTGCAGCAGGGCCTTCCCGGCAACGTGCTCAAGACGACCGTGCTGGACTTCGACACCGAGGTCGCCGAGGCCGGAATCCTCAACGTGCCGTTCATCAAACGCCAGGCGGATGCCTCACAGATGCGCTCGACGTTCTGGCTGATGGAGCTCAGCGAACCGGCGCTCGGAGGCATGGAGGGTAACCGGCTGGTGCTGGCCTACTCGCAGTTCATCAATCTGGATTTCTTCCCCAGATTCGACAGCAAACCGGGCCTGATCCGGTGGCCGCACATATCGATCAACATGATGGAGAAGGTGGCTCCACCGCCGAGCAATCCCGCTGTCTGACGCAGGCATTGAGACACTAGTCGAACGCGGCGTCCAGGTAGCGCAACGCCTCGTCCTTGCCGATGCCCAGTGCGCGTGCGGATTCGGCGAACGCGTGCGCGGCCGCAGCCATCGCATTGTCGGCGGGGTCCACCCGTGCCACGAAAGTGCCGAACCGCCCCCGGGTTTCGAGCACCCCGGCGGCCTCCAGCTCGCGGTAGGCCCGGGCCACGGTGTTGACCGCGAGACCGAGCTGACCGGCGAGATCACGGACCGTGGGCAGCCGAGTGCCGGGCGTGAGCCTGCCGTCGCGCACACCCTCGATGATCTGCGTCCGCAATTGATCGAACAGCGGGGCTCCAGCCTGCTGATCGAGCCGAACCCACTCCCCCAGACCTCCCACGTGCCCAGTATGTCGCACACACGATAGTTTGGTGAGGTGCGAGTGACGTTGCTGAGCGGTGCAGGCATGTCCGCCGAGAGCGGAGTGCCGACGTTCCGCGACGTCGAGACGGGTCTGTGGGCGAACGTCGACCCCTACGAGATCTCCAGCAGTGACGGCTGGCAGCGCCACCCCGAACGGGTGTGGGCCTGGTACCTGTGGCGGCATTACATGATGGGCGCGGTCGACCCGAACCCCGGCCACCTTGCAGTCGCGGCGTGGGAGGACTACGCCGAGGTGCAGGTCGTCACCCAGAACGTGGACAACCTGCACGAGCGGGCGGGCAGCAATCGGGTGTACCACCTGCACGGCAGCCTGTTCGAGTTCCGCTGCGATCGTTGCGGATCTCCGTACACCGGGGAATTGCCCGCAATGCCGGAACCGGTGGAGGTCGTCGATCCGCCGCGTTGTTCGTGTGGCGGGCTGATCCGGCCCAATGTGGTGTGGTTCGGCGAGGGTCTGCCCGATGACGCCTGGGACCTGTCGGTGCAGGCCGTCGCGAAGGCCGACGTGGTGATCGTGGTGGGGACGTCATCGGTGGTCTACCCCGCGGCGGGGCTACCGGAAGCCGCGCTGGCCAACGGCATCCCGGTCATCGAGGTCAATCCGCAGCCCACACCGCTGTCGGAGGCCGCCACCGCGGTGGTCCGGGAAACCTCGGCGACCGCACTGCCCCAGCTCTTGCAGCGGTTGCCCGCACTGCTGGGCCGCTAGGGCCGCACCGCGCGCCCGATGGCGAGTTCGGACACCGGCACCGGCAACCATCTGGGCAGCGCCTGTTCGCGGCGCGAGCCCTCCACCGAGAAGCCTGCCGCCGCGATGGACGCTTCGGTGTTGCGGTGGGTGTGACAGTTGCCGAGCAGCCGCGGCCACACCGTCGCGTCCGCCACCTTCTGCAGCGCCGCCCGCAGCCCGACACCTGCGACATGCTCCAGATAGCGCAGCTCACCGCCCGGCTTGAGCATCGAATACAGCTGGCGCACAACCTCATCAGGATCATCGACGGAGCACAGCACCAGCGAGCACACCACGGCGTCGAATGATTGGTCGGCGCCGAACTCCTCGATGGTGGCGGTGCTGACGATCACCGGCACCGGTGCCGCCGCGGCGGCTTCCCTGGCCACCTCGGCGAGCCGCCGCTCCGGTTCGAGGGCGATCACCTCGGTGACACCGGCCGGGTAGTACTCGAAGTTGGTGCCGGTACCCGCCCCGACCTCGAGGACGCGGCCGCTCAGGCCCGCCAGGTTGGCCACCCGCAGCCGTCGCAGCGATTCGGGTTCGTGGCCGGACATCGTCGTCCACAGCCGTGCGAACAACGGGTTGTCGACAAGATCACTCATGTCTTGAGCTCCTTGAGTTTCTCGACGGCCTCGCCTGGGGCCACGTCGGCCCCGATGTAGCCGGTCGCGATGTAGCCGCAGCATATCGACCTCAACACGCGGTCGGTGAATTCTTCGACGTCACCCCACGGCAGGTAGGGCTTGGCGATCAGCAGCGCCGCCACCCCGTGCGCCGCGGTCCACAGCTCCAGGGCGGCCGCGGTCGGATCTCCGGGCGGGTACACACCTTCGTCCATCAGCGCTTCGATGGTGGTTCGCATATGCACGAAAGCCGAACTGGCCAAGGTCATGTCGACGTCACTGCCGGGGTTGCCCTCCCCCATCGTGGCGATGCGGTACAGCTCGGGCGTCTGCCGGGCGAAGCGGACGTAGGCCAGGCCCTGGGCGCGCAGCACCTCGATGGTCGAGGTCTGGCCGGCGGCCACCCGCTGCATCTCCTCGTCGAGTTGCTCGAAATAGCGCACGCAGACCGCGTCCAGCAGCGCGTCCTTGTCGGCGAAGTGCAGGTAGATCGACGGCGATGTCACACCCACCCGCTGTGCCACCGCCCGGATGGACACCGCCTTGGCGTGCCCGGTCTCCAGCAGCAACTCGGTGGTCGCGTCGAGGATCTCGTCGCGAAGCTGTTCGCCGGACCCGCGCGCGGCCCGCCGGCGTCTGAGTGGTTGGGGCGACACTTAACCAGTGTCCGTCACCGACGCGGGGACCTTCTCGGGACGCCCCGGCACGGGCTCACCCGATTCACTGATCCCGATCCGATCATGCAGCCGGACCAGGGGTTTGGGCGCCCACCAGTTCCAGCCGCCGAGGACATGCATGAATGCGGGTACCAGCACCATCCGCACCAGGGTGGCGTCCACCAGCACGGCCAGGGTGAGCCCGACGCCGAACATCCGCATGAACGAAACCTCGGCCGCAATCAACGCCGCGAACGATATCGACATGACCAGCGCGGCGGCGGTGATGACCCGGCCGGTGCGGGCCAATCCCAGCGCCACCGCGGCGTCGTTGTCGGCCCGAGCGGTGTTGCCGCCGGCCGCCCGCAAGGCCAGCCAGTTCTCCCGAATCCGGGCGAGCAGGAATACTTCGTAATCCATCGACAACCCGAACGCGATGCAGAACAGCAGAACCGGCATGTTGGCCACCAAGGTGCCGGTCGGGGTGGTGCCCAGTGCCGACAGGTGACCTTCCTGGAAGATCCAGACCAGCGCACCGAATGCCGCCGTCAGCGAAAGAATGTTGAGCACAATGGCTTTCACCGGGAGCACGACACTTCCGGTGAGCAGGAACAGCAGGCCGAAGGTGATGACGGCGATCAGTCCGAGCACCCAGGGCAGCCGGTCGGTGATCGCGACGACGCTGTCCCGGTTGATCTGGGCGATACCCGTCAGCTGCACGGTGTGTCCCCCCGGACCTGCGACCGCGTGCAGCGCGTCGAGTTGGTTCTCCGAGGCGTCGGAGAACAACGGCGCAGTACTGCTGACGGTGAGAAACGCGCTGCCGTCCGCGATTCCGGTCGCTGCGACCGGCGGCCCGGTCTTGTCGCCGCCGACGAAGGTTCCAGTGGGGGCTGAGACCGCGGCGACGTCGGCCACCTTCGACAATTCGGCGGCGTAGCCCTCGAACTGYGCGGGGCTGAGGCCCTGCGCATCGGGTACCACGACGGTCACCGCAGTGGCCGAGTTGTCGACGAAGTCGTCGCGCAGCTGGTCACCCACCTGATGCGCCGAGGCCGACGCCGGCAGCACCCGGTCGTCGGGGAAGCCCCATTTCACGCCGAGGAACGGCGCCCCGAGCACCAGCAGCAGGATCACCACGGTCAGCCCGAGCGGGACGGCGCGGCGCATCACCCGATGCGTCCACCGATACCAGAACTGCTGCTCGACGGGCTGCGGCTCGGTGGGCGCGGCGCGGCGGAAAACCCGGCGCACGTTGAGGGCGTCCATCCGGTCGCCGAGCAACCAGATCGCCGCCGGGGTGACGACGATCGCGGTCAGCGCCGCGAATCCGACGGTGGCCACGCCGGCGTAGGCAAACGATTTCAGGAAGTACATGGGGAACAACAACATCGCCACCATGGACAGCGCGACAGTGGTCGCGGAGAACACCACGGTCCGTCCCGCGGTGGCCATGGTGCGGACCAGTGCGCGTTCGCGCGGCACACCGTCGGCGAGTTCATCGCGGTAACGGCTGATGATCAGCAGTGTGTAGTCGATTGCCAGCGCCAGCCCCATGGCAATGGACAGGTTCAGCGCGAAGATCGACACATCGGTGGTGAAGGTGATGAGCCTCAGCACCGACATCGATCCGAGGATGGCCATTCCGCCGACGGCCATCGGCACCGCGGCGGCCACCAGGCCACCGAACACCCACACCAGGACCAGGAAGCTCAGCGGGATGGCAATGGACTCCATGCGCAACAGGTCGCGTTCGGTCTGCGCATTGATCTGCGCGTAGACCATCGCCGTGCCGCCGGACCGCACGGAGACGCCGGGCCGGTCATGTGCGAGTTCATCCGAGAGCGTCTTGGCGTACTTCTGCGCATCGTTCTCGCCGCCGGTGATGCCGGCGACGATGAGGCCGGAGTTCTTGTCCTTGCTGATCAGCTCGGCAGCCGCCGATGGCGGCGCGGTCCACGCCGAGGCGACCTGCGCGACGTGCGGCGACCGTTCGAGGGCCGTGACGATCTCGGTGCCCGCCGCGGTGGCGGCCGGGCTGTTCGCGCCCTCGGCGGAGGTGACCGTGATGAGTAACTGCATATCGCCCTGGTCGAACTTCTCGGTGAGCAGCGCGGCAGCCTGAGCGGATTGCGAGGTCGGGTCCTGGAACCCGCCGGCCGACAAGGTCTTGGCGACCGGGATGCCGAAGATCGCCGCGGCGATCATGACGAGTGCCGTGACAGCCAGCACGCGGCGTGGGGCAGCTATCGCGAGACGGGCGATGCGATTCAGCACGATCGTTCCCTTCGAT
Source organism: Mycobacterium sp. P4_H6 (assembly GCF_056400845.1). Taxonomy (NCBI): domain Bacteria; kingdom Bacillati; phylum Actinomycetota; class Actinomycetes; order Mycobacteriales; family Mycobacteriaceae; genus Mycobacterium; species Mycobacterium sp. P4_H6. The sequence goes on from NZ_JBFUKN010000092.1 coordinate 24,101, forward strand.
GTGTTATCGCCGTTAAGTTAACAAGGGTAAGTCACGCGGTCAACGTGGCGAGGCCCAGTGAAGACACGGTGCCGCGAGCCGTGAGGTTCACTTGTGCGAAGTAACCACAACAGCCACAGGGGCCACTTTTGTAACTCCGATCACAGCGACATGCCCGGCCTTGCCTACTCGTCAGTAAGAATTTGCTGAGGCATGGGGTGAAACCAGGGGTTCCGGCAAACTTTCCGTCGTTCCGACAGGCGTCGGACTCGCCGAGATATACCCAGTTCAGAGGCACTATTCGAGCATGGCAAAAATCCCTTTCCCAGCGCGCCAGCAGCTTAAACCTACCCGGCGGTAAGAATTGCCACGAAATTCGCAAGCTGGGCTCAAAGATCTCTTAATCACCGCCCATACGCTCTGTGTCATGTGGATCGACGACACCAATGCAGATGTCATCAAGGTTGATTTTGACGCCCTGTACCACGGGGACGTCCTGGTCGAGGGTGATACCTCGGAGCAGTTCCCTGATCTCGCTGCTGCGGTCTGACCGCAGCACGCGCCTACCGGCTTCTCCGGTCGACGTGAGCGGCTGAACGCCGCCCGCCCCGACCGATCACGGCGAGAACCGCCCGACTGACTACGCAGATTTCCTGTGGGTTCGACCGGGCGGTTTTTTGCTCTCCTGACCAGGTTCGCAACCCCACCGTGCGCCCGCGACACAAGTCGTGCGGACGTCAGCGCTGAGGCAGCCGGCAGGCATGTCGGCCCTTGCCGCGAAAAGCGCCAACGAGCCTCCACACCGGCGGGTCTCCCAACGTCTCGGGCGGGCGCAGTCAGCCGAGCACGCCAATAACTTATCCACAGGCTCGAAACTTCTTCCTTCGCCACTTGATGCTCCTATCTCTGTCAAGGGTTTAAGCAGCGTCGATGAGTTGAATGTTGAGCCAGGTGCGGTAG
>NZ_JBFUKN010000093.1:0-25021 GCF_056400845.1 Mycobacterium sp. P4_H6
CTCGACTGGTATGAACACCTCGGCCTGTGCGCCAAAGGCGAAGCCGAACAACTGCTGCGCTCCGGAGCCACCACCCTCGGGGGCCGCATCCCGGTCAACGCCTCCGGCGGGCTGGCCAGCTTCGGCGAAGCCATCCCCGCCCAAGCCATCGCCCAAGTCTGCGAACTGTCCTGGCAACTCAAAGGCCAAGCCACCGGCCGCCAAGTCGAAAACGCCACCGTCGGCGTCACCGCCAACCAAGGACTCTTCGGCCACGGATCCTCAGTCATCGTCGCGCGGTAGCGCTTGCGGGACAGTGGTTACGTGATCACACCGGGTCGAGCGCTGAGATCAGCCACTTTCCGTCGACCTTGGTCACGCTCACGACCACGCTGCTCGCAACAAGTGAAGGCTCAGGGCGGTCGCGACTGATCGTTTCCTGGTTGAGGAACACCAGCACTTTGGCGTTGTCGGGCTGCATCTCCATTACCGCCGAGTTCATCACCTGCGCGCTGGCCTTGATTCCTTTGTCCCGCACCGCCGGCGCCACCACATCGGTGGTGAACTTGCCGTAGTAGGTCAGGAATTCACCCGTCATCAAGGACTGCGCGCGTTCCATATCCCGGTCGAGCGTTTCGGGCGAGTAGGACAGCAGCGCGACCGTCGCCGATGACGCTTCATCCACCACAACCTGTTCAACCGCTGCACCCGTCTGCATGATCGGACGGAAGTCGTTGACGTACAGCGCCGCCGTCAGAACCGAAGCGATGAGTACCAATCCCCCGACGGCAATCCCTCTCCAGCGCACGATGACTCTCGATACGAGCGGTGCCGGATCAGCTTTCTTTCGAGCCGTTTCCGGGTCGTCGGCCACCTCAACCGTCATGTCACTGATCGTCACGGAACAAACTCCACCTTCGCCATCTTGATCTGATCACCCTCCCGCTGCAGGTCCACAGTGAGGCGCCAGCTTCTCGGTGCCTCGTCTGCGCCCGCCGCGTTGGTCACGGTGGACGAGACAGACACCAGCGCCACGGCAGAATCCACAGTGATCGACTCGACTGCCGCCGCGGTAGCGGTTGCCTTGGTGGTGACCTTGGCGTCTTTCGCCATCTTGATGAAATCGTCTGCCGCGCCTTCGAACTCCTGGCGGAACGAACCGGTCGAGTTGTCGACGATCCGCTGCACGCTTTCTTGAGGATTGTTGAAGTCGATGGACATCAGGGTCACCGCGGCCTGCCGTGCCGCGGCGACGAACTCGGCGCGGTTGCGATCGCCGGCCTGCACGTTGTGCCCCTGCTGGATCATGTATCCACTCGCGGTGAACAAGGCAACGCTGCCCAGCACAGCCAGGACGGTGGCGATCCGCGCCCATCGCAGCGTGGACAGCCGCAACCGGGCACGTGTGCGCCACGACGCGTCCGACGTGCCGCCGCGCTTATGCTGCAGCTGATCTACGCGAGCTCGCGCCTCGGCCGCCCGCCGCTCTGCTTCAACAACCTCGAGCTCGGCCTGGTCGGCCGTGAGGTCCGACGACGCTTCGGTTACCGACATACCGGCACGCTATTCCGAAGACCCGGCCGCCCCGGGGCACGTTCCCATCCAGTGGGCCACGTCACAGATCTGCCGGTCACCAGTGACGTATGGCGCAGAGTGCGCCTTTGGCGCCTTCTGCAGTCGCGACAACGACACCGTCGATCGCCAGCTCGCATCGAAACATCGGGTCCACGGGGTGCCGTCCGCTGGTGGCCGAGACCATGGCCCACCTGTCCGGATCGACCAATGCGGCTCGCAGGACCCAGGGCCGGTCGGGCCCCAGCTCGACGCTGACCTTCGGACTGAACATGTATGGGTTGTGGCTGTAGTCCGCCCAATTCGGCGGGTCGACATCGCGGAAATAGATGTCTGCAGACACCGGATTCGCGGTGGTCACGGTGTAGGTGACAGCACGAAGAGTCGGCGGGTCGGATTGGGCGGGAACGGCTGTCGCGAGCGCGGCGGCCCCGGCACACAACGCCGCGATGAATCTCCTATTCATCCCCGCGACCCCACAGTGCGCTCCCGTTCCGGGCCTGGCAGCTGAGGAACAGGCCATCGGGAGCTTGCGCCACCCAGTTCTCGTAACCGGCGCAGCTGGCGCCGAGTTCCTTCACTCCGGCCATCGACGGCGAACGGAAGTATCGGGGCTCGTATCGGCGCGGTGAGCCGCAGAACACCATCCGGCCCCACGAGGTCGTCCCGAAGACGAAGGTGGCGGTGTCCGAGCAGGTCGCGCCGAGAATCACGCCGGGAGTGATACCCGGTGTGCATGTCGGACCGTCGCAGGTTGGTATGTCCGCCTGAGCCGGGGCGGACATCATCAGCCCAGCGGCCAGCGATACCGCCGCCAGCACCGCACTCTCTCGCACGTTGACACTCTGTCAGGAAGTGGGCAGCGTCGGACGAAGGTGGCCCACTCAGCGGACACGTTGGCGGCCGCCGTCTCGAGGCGGGTATTTACTTTGTGCGCTGCTGATTCCGGGCAGCAGGCCAGTCATAGGAGCAGGCAATGCTGCGTGTACCCGCAATCGTCCTCGCCGCCGCCATCACCGGCGCGGCGACGACGCCCATCGCACACGCCGACAATCCGGACTGGGGCCTCAACGGCACCTACACCGCGACCTCGAACGGGGAGTGGGCGCGTAAGAACGAGGTCTTTTACGACCAGGCCAGCCTACGCAGCACCTGGACAGTCGAGACTCAGTGCAGCTACCCCGGCGAGTGCACCGGCACCGTCGAAAGTGATTGGGGCTGGGCGGCGCCGATCTATCAAAAAAGCGGCGTCTGGTACGTCAAGCACACCGTCGACGGGTGGATCCCCTGCCCCGACGGCAGCACGGCACCCGGGCTGCAGGTGTTCCGCTTCAAGCCGACGACGCCCGAGGGCGCCAACTTCGATCTCACCTCGACCACTCTCGTGGGCGAGGACGTCACCACCGGGCCCAGCGGTGCCTGCGGCGTGAACAAACCGGTGTACATCAACATGCCGTTCAAGCTGGTCAAGATCACCTGACCAGCGAGATCATTTGGGCATCAACTCTTCCCAGCTCTGCGCGGCCGGCTGAACCAGATCTGGCTGGCTGTAGACCTTGCCGTCGGGGGCGGCGTACTGCCCGGTCGCAGTGTTGTAGGTCGCGAAGGCCACCGAGGGTCCGTCATCTCCTGTGGAGTGCGCGCTACTGGGAACCGCCGGTACGGCACCTCCCTCGACAGGCGGGGGCACGACTTCGGCTGCCGCCGGTGGCGGCATCGGGGTTCCCGCCACGGGCCCGAAGATCTGCTCGTCGAGGGTGATTCGATCATCGGGGGGAACGCCCTGAGCGATCAGGCTGGGATCGATCGGGTACGGGCCGGTGGCGTGCTGACGCATGGCAAGCGGTTCATACGGGCGGTCACTCTCACAGATCTCGACCGTTGGCGCGCGCTTCCCGGGCTTGTCCATGCACGGGAAGTTCCTCGCCCCGCGCACGCCGATCGGGGAATCCTGGGGAAGCTTGCAGTACAGCCCGTCCGGGGTGTCCACATCGGTCAGGTCCGACGGCGAGCGCCACGAAGAGGGTGGCAGGAAGCCCACCGAACAGGCCGGAGGATCACCAAGGGTCAGGGTGAACTCCGACAATGCCATCCCGGTCGGGTTCTGCAGGGATGACCCGTAGGACTGGGTGGCTGCCAGATACGGCGGCAGAAGTACCAGGAGTTGCTCGATCGAGGGATGGTAGGTGACGGCGATCTGGCCGACAGTGGTGAGATTGGCGAGCAGCACCGGCAGCGTCGGCTTGATCTGATTGAGCAGCCGCGACGCCTCATTCGCGGCACCCGAACCGGTCTGCAGGATTGTGCGCACTTCCTGGTCCCGGTCGGCGATCTGACCGGTGATGCCGGCCAGGCTCCGTGCCCATAACCGGATCGAATCGACCTTCTCGGCCTGACCGTCCAGCAACGGGCGGCCGTCCTCGATCAGGTCGCGGGCGTTGCCCGACGCATCGTTGAGCCCGGCCGCCAGCTCACCCGAGGCGTCGAACAGGGCGCCGAGATCATCGCCGGTTCCGTTGAGCGCCTTGAATGATTCATCGAGCAGGTCGCCGAGTTTTCCCGTCGGGACGCTGTCGACCAAGGCACTCATCTGATCGAGCATGGGCCCGACGGCTTGGGGCAGCGACGCATTCTCCACGGTGATGACCGAGCCGTCCTCCAGGTAGGGCTCGTCCTCGGTGCGGGGCACCAGATCCACGTACTGCTCACCGACGGCCGACACACTGCGGACATTGGCCTGAAGGTCGGCGGGGATCTTCGGTGACCGCTGCAGCGACATCGTCACCTCGGCGCCGGCGCGGGTGGGCCGGACCTCGGTGACCTTTCCGACCTCGACGCCCCGATAGGTCACGTTCGAGAATTGGTAGAGGCCGCCCGTCGCGGGAACCTGCAACGTGACCCCGATCCGCCCGAGACCGAGCAGCATCGGAGCCTGCAGGTAGACGAAGATCATCGTGCCGACGCCGATCACCGAGGCGATCGTGAAGATGATCAGCTGGTTTCGGACGAAGCGTGTCAACATCAGTTGCCCCCTTCGATCGGCGCCATGGCATGGTCGACCGGCGCGGACTGGACCGGATCTGTCGGCGCGGCGTCGATCAGCGGCGGAATGGCGGCCACCTCGTTCGGAATCGGGGTGAAGGGCGCCGTCAGCGGATCGCGGGTATACGTCGAATACCAGGGATCGCCGGGGGCCGGAACCAGCGACGCATCAGGGTCTCCCCACCTGGTGCCCAGGAGCATCCCCTTTTTCAGTCGCGGAATCGTGAAGTCGAACACGATGAACTGATTCATGTAGTCGCCGCGGATACCGCGATCGATGAATTCCTGGGTGTAGGGGTAGGTCGGCAGGTAGGTCAGTGCCGTCGCCAGGTCGGGTCCCACATCGGCCAGTGCGCGCACCGTCGGTTCGAGGTTCCGAAGGTTGCGCACGATATCGGCCTGCGACTCGTTGATCAGTTGTGAGGCGGTATCGCTGAAGGTGCCCATCTTCGTCAATGCACTGGTGATTCGGGGTCGCTGTTCGTTGAGTACGTCCAGTGCCGCCGGGATGCGGTTCAGTGCGTTTGTGAGCACACCACGCTGGCCGGCGAACGTCCCCGCGAGTCGATTCAGCGCCGAGATCGTCTCGATGATGTTGTCTTTCTGGCTGTCCAGCAGACCGATCACCGTGTTCATCCGGGTGAGCAGGTCGCGGATCTGGACTTGGCGGCCGTCGAGTGCAGCGTTGAAATTGCGGACGATGTCACCGATCTGAGTGAGTCCGCCACCGTTCGCCACCACCGACAGGGAGGAGAGCGTCTCTTCGGTCGAAGGGTAGGTCGACGCCCTGTTCAAAGGAATCGTGGCGCCCGGCTCCAACCGGCCCGCGGGCTCCTGGCCCAACGGCGGATCGAGCGCCAGATGCATCGACCCGAGCAGGCTCGTCTGGCCCACGGTGGCTATGGCGTTCGCCGGGACCACTGCGCCGGGCTTGACGGAGATCTCGACGTTGGCAGTCCAGTTGTCCACCGTCATCCTGCGGACCGTTCCGATGACGACATCGTCGACCATGACAGGCGAATTGGATTCAAGAGTAGCCACATTGGCGATCTGCACGCGGTAGGTCGTCGCGTCCGACGCGGTACCCACGGTGCCGGGCAACGGCAGTGAGTTGATGCCGTCAAACGAGCACCCGGACGTCACCAGCACCGCGCAACAGGCGATCGCGGCTGACCTGCGCGTTGCCTTCGGTGTCATCACGGGGTGCCTCCTGGATGGGGTGCCGCGGCGCCGGCCTCGGCGGGGAGCAGCAGTTCCGTCAGGTTGGACGCAGCAGGTGCCGGCGGCGGCGCGGGCACACCGGGCGGGATGGGCGCACCCGGATAGAGCGCAGGCGTGCGGGCAGCCGGAAGTCCGTTCGGGGCATACGCGCCCGGCGGCTGCGGTGGATTGCTCCAGCCCGGCGGTGGCGGCACATCGCCGGCGCCGGTGTAGGCCGATACGGCAGGTGCTATCTCGGCCGGGAGGGGGGCTGCACCGCTACCGCCGGGCGCCAGGTTCGAATCGGAATAGATCACGTTCTTCGGCGCCGGCCCCAGATAGGCGTTGAACGGGAATGGCAGATGGTTGAAGTTCATCAGCCGCAGCGCGGGCCCCAGATACTGCGCGCAGGCCTTGCCCGACTCTGCGGCGGTGACGTTCTCGACGGCCGCGATCGCCGAACAGACCGTCGCGACGGGGTTGGAGAAGTTGTTCATCGCAAACGATCCGCGCGGGCCGCCGGAATCGGGGTTGTAGATGTTGTAGCCGTTGACCAGAGCGTTCGGCGCCGCGTGCAGAATGTTCTTGACCGCCATGCTGTTGTCGGAGAGCACCTGCGTCACATTTGCGAGACGTTCGATCTGCTCCGCGGTCTGGTCACGCGACCCGGCGACAAAGCGCTGGACTTTACCGACGGCCGTGGACAGCTCCTTTATGGCCGAATCCAGATCGCCACGACTGCCGTCGACCACACTGGTCACGTCGGCGAGACGATCCTGAAATTGCACGATCTGGGTGTTGCTGTCACGCAGGGCGGTGACGAACACCTGGAGGTTCTTGATGACATCGACGATGTCTCCGCTGCCCTCACCGAGAATTCTGCCGACATCTGACAGCTGGGTGATGGTCTCGCGCAGCCGATCCCCGTTGCCCGCCATGGCATCTGCCGTGCTGTCGATGAAGCGTCCCAACGAGGTGTCCGCTACGCCGCTGGCCGGGCCGAGTTCGGCTGCGAGCCGGGTCAGTTGCTCCTTGATGTCGTCCCACTCGACCGGGATCGCCGTGCGGTCCTCGGCGATCTCGGCACCATCTGACATGGTGGCACCGCTGGACTCCGGTGACGCGCCGTAGGCGGGTGTCAGCTGCACGTAACGGGCAGAGACGAGGTTGGGCGCCACGATGATGGCGTTGGCGTCCGCCGGCACCGGGACATCGCGGTCGACCTTCAGCGTGACCCGGGTCCGGGTGCCCAGCGGTTCGATCTCGTCGATGGTGCCGACGCGGACGCCGACGACACGGACCTCATCGCCGGGGTAGATGGCGGTCGCGGACGTGAAGTAGGCAGTGATCGTCTTCGGGCTCAGGAACTGCCGATAGGCAACGAAGCCGAGGCCGGCTACCAGGGTCGCGACGATCGCGACGACGGTCACCTTTCTGGTCCGCGGACCGAGAGCCATCATCGCGAACCTCCGGGGATGCCGTTGTAGGGGAACGGGAATTCCGCGCGGGGGCCGGCGTTGTCCGGTGGTTGCCCCGCGTCGACACCGCGACGGAACCCGAGTGCGTAGTCGAGAAACGGCTGAATAGCCGGTCCCGGCAGCAGGTTGGATGCGAAACCGTAGTAGTAGAACCCGTTGTTGACCGCTTCACCCTGGGTCAGCTGGTACTTGGCCAGGCCGTTGAGCGATTTGGTCAGATTGTCCCGATTGCGTTCGAGCACCTCCGAGACACGGTTGAGCTGTTCGAGGGTCGGTGCAAGTTCCTGCTCGTTCTCGTCGACCAGGGCGGATAACTGCTGAGCCACTGCTGTGGTGTTGGCGAGCAGGTTGACGATCGCGTACCGACGATCCTGCAGCACGCCGAGCAGGTCGTTGGCGTTCAGTAGCAAGCTGTTCACCTGTTGACTTCGTTCCGAGAGTATTCCGGTGACATCGGCAGCGGTGGAGAGCAGACCGCTCAGCGACTCGTTGCGGCTGTTCAGCGATTTCGACAGCCGGCTCACACCGTCGAACGTCGGGCCCAGCTGCGGCGCAAGGCGTTCGACGGTCTCCGACAGCACATCCAGCGATTGGTTGATGGCAGCAGTATCGGTCTCGGCGGTATTGGCGGTGAACTCATTGAGCGCCTCCGTCAACGAGTACGGAGACGACGTGCGCGCCAAAGGAATCACTCCGAGGGCCCGCATGCGGTCGTTGCCACGCGGCTCGACCACCAACACCCGCTCGCCGAGCAGTGTGCCGATGCCGATCTGCGCGATGGTGTCTGTGCCGAGTCGAACCTTGCTGTTGACGGCGAAGGTCACCAACGCCGCTCCCTTGTCGAGTTCGACATCGGACACGGTGCCGACGGTGACACCGGAGATCTTGACGTTGTTACCGGCGGTCAGTCCGCCTGCTTCGGCGAAGACGGCCTGGTACCGAACCGAGGTGGCCATGGCCACCAACTGCTGGGGCTGTAACCCAACAGCGATGATCAGCACGATCAGCACCAGTCCGATGAATCCTGAACGCACCAGGGATGATTGACGATATTTCAGCATCAGGGTTCCCCGCACCTTCCGGTGTTCTGGATGACCCATGGGAAGTGGGCTGTACGTCCCTGCAGATCGGACACTCGAATCGAGATTCCACAGAGATAGAGATTCAGCCAGCTCCCATAGGAGCCGAGCCGGACCAGTTTCCGGTAGTTCTGCGGGGTCTTCTGCAGGACGAGGTCGAGACGGGCCAGGTCGGTGTCGTTGGCCAGCAGCGGGGCAAGTCGGGTGAGCTGGTCCACGGTGCCCGACAACGGCGGGCGCGCCTCGGTGAGCAGCCCTGCCAGCGAGGCTGTCCCGTTGTCCAGTGCGGTGACGGCCTCACCGATCGGGTCGCGCTCCTGCGCGAGGCCCGTGACCAGACGCTCCAGCCCGTCCACCGCGCCGGAGAACTTCTCGCCGTCCTTGGACAGCACGGTCAGTGTGTCATTGAGATTGTCGATGAGGCTCTCCACGGTCTGCCCGTTGTCGGCCAACGCGTTGGTGAATGACGATGTCCGAGCGAATAACGACTCCAGGTCACCGCCCTGGCCCTGCAGGATCTGGATCAGCGAACTGGTCAGCGCATTGACATCGTCGGGGTTGAGTCCCTGGATGACCGGTTTGAGACCGCCGAGCAGAAGATCGAGGTTCAGCGCCGGTTCGGTCTGATCGACCCCGAATCGCGTGCCGGGTGGCCGGATTCTGGTTGATCCAGGCTGATCGAGGAGTTCCAGGTAACGGTCACCGACCAGGTTCAGATAGCGCACGGCCACCTTGGTGTTCTCGGTGAGGCGGATGTTGTCATCGGCGTCGAAAGCGACCAGGACAGTGTTGTCCGACTGCAGGTCGACATCTTGCACAGTGCCTACCCGAATCCCGGAGATCCGCACCGAGTCACCGGATTTGAGGCTCGATGCATCCCGGAACAGAGCCGAGTAGCCCACGGTGGATCCTGATCGATATTGACTGAAGATGGCGAAGAGCCCTGCGGTCAACACGACCATCGTGAGGGCGAATGCTCCGAACTTGATTGCCGTCCTGGTCATTGCACTCATCCGGGTTGTCCGACCTGCGCGGAGTTGCGGGGCGGCCCGTCAATCGGGCCGAACAGTGCCTGTTTGAGGCCGTCGGAGTTCAGCAGGATCCCTTCATTGCCGTACTGGGCAGGGTTGGCGTTGACATCGGCGATCACGAACGGCGGGCTCTTCTGGAAGGGCACCTTGGGGAGGTCGGTGCACTGCGGTCCGCCGGTGGCTGCCACCTTGGGTAGGTTCTGCGGATAGCGATAACGCTCCTGCCCGAGGACGATCGACTGGAGGAGCACGCCACCGGGCAGTGGTGTACCTGGGGCTTTGGCCAACTGCACCGCGCCGCCGAGCCCGCAGGTCAACGCCGGGTTGTATTCGTTGGTTAAATCGGTGGTCGGGACCAGCAGGTGCATGACATCGGTGATCGCCTGCCGGTTGACACCGACCACTTCAGTCCCGGTGTCGGCCAGGCCGATGACGCTCACCAGCAGCGCGTCGAGGTTTTGCCGTTCGTCGACCAGCGTGTCGCTCATCTGCGTTGCGGCGTCGACGGTGGTGATCAGATCAGGGGATGCATCGGCGTAGGCGGTGATGACCCCCGGCGCAGTGGCGATCTCGTGCTCCATGGTCGGCAGGCTCGGGTCGATCTTGGCGAGAAACCCGTCGAAATCCGCCAGCATCTGGCCGATCTGGTCGCCCCGGCCGTCCAGCGCGGTGGCCAATGCACCCAGGGTCTCGTTGAGTTTGGTGGGTTCGATCTTCTTCAATACGGTCGACAGCTGTTCGAAGACCGTGTTGATCTCGACGGTGACATGGCCGGCGTCGAGCACTTGTCCAGGACGCAGCGCCTGCGCCGAGGGGTCTGGCGGAGACACCAGTTCCACGAATTTCGAGCCGAAGACCGTGGTGGACGAAATGTCCACCCGAACGTTGGCGGGGATGATCTCCATATACGACGGATCCATGGCCAGGTGCAGCGCGGCACGGCCGTCGTTGAGAGACTCGATCGATTGAACCGAACCTACCTGCGCACCATTGAGTTTGACCTTAGCATCGGCGTTCATCACCAGACCCGCGCGTTCGGACAGCACGGTGACCGGAACCGTCGTGGTGAAGCTCCCCCGGAACAATCCGACCGAGAGTGCGACGACAGCCAGGCCCACGCCCACCGTCACCAGGCCCACGAGGGGACGTCTGACTTTCGAACTGATCGCCATCTGCGTTCCGCCCTATCCCGACAGGTTGAAGTTGCCGTGGGAGCCGTAGATCGACAGGGACACGAGCAATGTCACGGAGATCACGACGATCAGGGATGTTCGGACGGCGTTGCCCACTGCGACGCCGACACCAGAAGGTCCACCGCTGGCGAAGTACCCGAAGTAGGTGTGCACCAGCAGCACCGCGATCGCCATCAGGATCGCCTGCAGGAAAGACCACAGCAGATCAACCGGATTGAGGAACGTCGAAAAATAGTGGTTGTACAGGCCCGCCGACTGCCCGAACAACCCCACCGTGGTCAGCTTGCTGGCCATGAACGACAGAATCACCGCGATCGAGTAGAGCGGCGTGATGGCGATCATGCCGGCGACGATGCGGGTGCTCACCAGGTACTCGACGGGACGAATTGCCATGGCATCCAATGCGTCGATCTCTTCATTGATCCGCATGGCACCCAACTGGGCCGTGACGCCGGCGCCGAATGTGGCAGCCAGGCCGATGCCGGCGACGACGGGCGCCGATATCCGGACGTTGATGAATGCCGCCAGGAATCCGGTCAGAGCTTCGATCCCGATGTCACCCAACGAGCTGTAGCCCTGCACGGCCAGGGTGCCGCCGGCGGCCAGGGTGAGGAACCCGACGATCACCACCGTCCCGCCGATCATCGCCAGCGTGCCTGCGCCCATGCTGATCTCGGCAACGAGACGGATGACCTCACGCCGGTAATGGACAACTGCATGCGGCACACCGGCCAGCGAGCGGCCGTAGAACATCGTGTGATCACCGATTCTCCCCAGGGTGCTCACGGGTCTGTTCAGTTCCCGCGCAAGGTGCGGGCGGAGCGTTCGTGTGGGGGTCATCGGCTAGTCCGATGTCATCTGGATGCCGATGGCCGTGACCAGAACATTCACCACGAACAGCGCCATGAAGGCGTACACCACGGTCTCGTTGACGGCGTTCCCTACTGCTTTCGCTCCCCCGCCACTGATCATCAGACCGCGGTAGCAGGCCACCAGGCCGGCGATCAGCCCGAACAACCCGGCCTTCACGCACGAGATGATCACCTCGGGTACACCTGTCAGCAGCGTGATGCCGGCAGCGAATGCACCCGGGTTGACGCCCTGGATGAAGATGGAGAAGACATAGCCACCCAGGATTCCGATGATGACGACGAGACTGTTGAGCAGCAGTGCCACCAGTCCCGAGGCGAGCATCCGGGGTGTGACCAAGCGCTGCACGGGGTTGATGCCCAGCACCTCCATGGCATCGATCTCCTCGCGCACCGTTCGCGATCCGAGGTCGGCGCACATCGCCGTCGCGCCGGCACCGGCGACGATCAGCACGGTGACCATGGGTCCCACCTGGGTGACGGCGCCAAAAGCCGCACCCGCTCCCGACAGGTCCGCCGCTCCCAATTCGCGCAACAGGATGTTCAGCGTGAAGCTGACCAGCACGGTGAACGGAACCGCGACGAGGATTGTCGGCATCAACGACACCCGGGCCACGAACCAGGACTGCTCCAGGAATTCCCGGCCCTGAAAAGGGCGCTGGAACAGAAACTTGACGGCATCGGCGGACATGGCCAGCAGACCGCCGATGGCGCGCATCGGCCCCGGAGCGCCCGATCTGAAGACCGGCAATCCGGAGGACCAACGGTCCTGAGTCTTGCTCACCATGTACCGAAGGACCCTCCACGACTGGCTCTGACGAACCTCACAAGCGACCTGTCGGCACGCTGACCACAGAACGGTGACAGCCATGCATGATGTGGGACACACCGCGTCCCATCCACCGGGAACCATCACACCGGCCGAGGCCAGTTGCACGGGAACGTGATTCCTGTCGATACGTGTAAGCGTTCATCCACCCGCAAGGAGCTGTGCTGTGTCTGTATCCACCCCACCGTCGCCCGACCTCTCGCGTTATGCCGAGCGGCGCGTCCTGATCACCGGTGGCGGTTCGGGTATCGGTCAGGCGTGCGTGCTGCGGATCCTCGCCGAGGGTGGCCGCGTGGTCGCCGCCGATGTCAGTGCAGAGGGCTTGAGCGACACCATCGACAAAGCGGGCGGATTTGCGGCGCGGCTTTCGCCTCTGGTGATGGATATCGGCGACGAAGCATCGGTGCGGACCGGCGTCGCGGAGGCGATCTCGGTTCTCGGCGGACTGGATACTGTTGTCAACGCGGCAGGCATCCTGCGGTCATCGCACCTTGCAGAGACCACGCTCGCAGACTTCGAGCAGGTGCTCCGCGTCAATCTCGTCGGGACTTTCCTGGTCACGCGAGAGGCGCTCGGGGCGTTGCGGACGGGCAACGGCCCGGCAGTGGTCAACTTCAGTTCGACCTCAGCCCACTTCGCGCACCCGTACATGGCGGCCTATGCGGCTTCCAAAGGCGGCGTGCTGTCGATGACGCACGCCTGGGCATTGGAGTTCGCCAAGGCCGGCATTCGGTTCAATTGCGTTCAGCCCGGATCGATCTCATCCGGGATGACTGACGGCACGGGTGCCGCGAGGCAGAGTATCGGCCCTGGTCTGCCCGAGGACGCCGACTTCGGCCTGTTCGGCAAGGTCGCACCGATGTTGCCGCTGGCCGACGGCGCAGTCTTTGCCAAGCCGGATGCAGTCGCCGGAGTCGTGGCGATGTTGGGAAGCGACGATGCGTACTTCATCACGGGCACGGAGGTCCGGATCGACGGCGGATCGCACATGTAGCGCGCCTATTTCGGACGGCGTCGCGAGGAAAGGGATCGGTATGAAGGTCGCGAGAATGGTGTACGTATGCGCTGCGCTGGCGGTGGCCATCCTGGTGGGTCCGCCCGCAAGCCAGGCAGAGGCGTTCTTCGCCAACTATCAACTGATCATTCCGGAGCGATACGATTTTCACACGTGGACCTGGGCGGTTACGCACTGCATCCCATCCGCGGAGAATTGCGCAACCGTCAACGCGATCCCGATGCCGGTCGCCAAGGCGTTCGAGTACGTTGGCGACGCCCACCTAGCCGAAGGCCGGTACACGCTGACCGTCGACGTCCCGGACGGATTACGTTGCGGCAACGTGTATTACGGTCCGGTCGTCCCCACGCGGGATGTCTACTCCTGGGATGCGGTGACGCTACAGGGCATCCTCACATCGTCATTCGCGGAGGGCTGCGACGGGGCGCCGGGTGGCCCGTTCACCTACCCGTTCTCACTGGTGCGGCTGTGACGACGGACAACGTCCATTCACCGGAACATGCAGTGCACTAAGTCGCTTCAACACTTCATTGTGGTGGTGATCACACCTCACACTGAAGGGTCCTCGATGATGCCACGAGCCATATCCACTCAGACGCAGACCGAAGGTAGAACGACACGGTCGCAACAGATGTCGCGCATCACCAAGACCACCGCTCGGGTCGGTGGATACGGGGGCGCCGCGGTGTCCGCGTGGCTGGTAGCCGCGGTGGCCACCGGATACGGCATCGCTGCCGCCGACGACTCGTCGTCGGCTACATCCTCCGACAGCACGTCAGCCTCCTCGACCGCCGAGCCGGCGCCATCGGCGACCAGCACCACCCAGCGGAGCGGGCCGAAGCGGCCCATGACGGCTTCGACTCGAAAGACGCACCCCAGGTCGGCGACGACGGGCTCACCATCATCGCGGACCGGCGTCGCCGCATCGGTGACGAGCCTGCAGGAGCCAGCCGACTCGGAGCCGAATCCGGCGCCGGCCGGCGATCCGGTCACTTCGTCGGCCTCGCCGGTCACCGGCAGGACTGAGCCCGCCACGTCTCGGCGGTCAGCGATGACGGCCCGTTCCTCGGCGGCCGCCGGAGCTGCACGCCGCCTGACCGCGGTTCCGACTCCTTCGGCACCGCTGGAGAGCAACACGAGCGCCATCACCACCCCGGCCGCAATTTCACCTAAGTCGCCCGCGGCCCAGTCGACAGCTCCTGTCGCGTTGTCCACCACCACGACAAAGAAACTCGCGCTGCCCGGGGCGCTCCGGACATCGGGACCGCTGGCCATCATCAACAAGATGGTGACCGGATTCTTCAACGCGGTCCTGGGCCCCGTCATCGGTTCGTCGCCGACGACCCCGTCCGGGCAATCGCCGTTCGCCTGGGCCCTGTTGGCCTTCGTGCGGCGCGGATTCTTGAACAAATCACCGGTCATCACGTCCGTGCAGATCGGCGAGCAGAGCGCCACCGGTGTCATCACCGGCAACATCGACGCCGTCGATCCCGATGAACTCGGCAAGACGGTCCAGATTCGCTCGAGCGTCTATGCCGGGGCCGCCGTACCGACCGACTGCGGCTGCGCGCCGGAACCCGGCCTGATCGGACTGTCGTTCACCAACCCGGCGATCCTCGGCGGAGCGCCGGACGACAACTGGCATGCTCCAGCCGCGGTGGACAATACCTGCGCTTACCTGAACCCCGAGGACTACAGCGTTGCCTTCTACCGCGGAACCGAGACGGGTGAGGTGACCATCGACGGCCTCGGAACCGGTGATGTCGCCCTCAGATTCGAGGGCACGCTGCTGGAAGGTGGCGCAAGCGAGCAGTCTTTCGCGACTTTGGTGCCAGAACTCGGTACAGGCGACCTCAGAGGCGTGACCGGAACAGTGACCAGCGTGAGCAGCTTCAACCCTGACGGCTCACTCAACGGCGTACTCACCGGGACCGTGGTCCGGCCCGAAGTGCGCTATCTCGTCGTCGGAACGCCCACACACGGCACGGTGACAGTCGACGAACTCACCGGGTCGTTCACTTACACACCCGATTCCGAGTTCGCCGCGCAGGGCGGGACGGATTCGTTCAAGGTGGTGGCGACCGACAATCGGCTCAACCTGCTGAAGTTGTTCACGCCCCACAACGGCGATCCGGTGAAGACGATCAATCTCAACGTCGTCGGCACCGTGGTCTGAGCTGTCGCCACCTGGGCCAGTGCTCGGTGGCGACGGTGTTCTCATGTCGAAAATGCAGAACCACCCACAGCGAATTGCCAGTGCCGCGTTCTAGCGTCGGCGCGATGACCGAGGGGCAAGCGCCACGACCGGCCCTGCGCCCGATCCTGCTCGGAGTTCTGCTCGATATCGGGCCGCCGCTGGGTTCCTATTACGGTCTGCGCGCCGCCGGGGCGTCCGAATACATCGCACTGCTGACCGCGACAGTGTTGGCCGGGATCAAGGTGAGTGTCGACGCCATCAGGGCCCGCCGGCTCGACCCGTTCGCCGGCTACCTGATGCTCAACTTCGGCCTGAGTCTGGCGGTGGGACTGGTCACCTCCGACGCCCGGATGCTGATGGTGGGCGACACGCTGGTCGGCGGGATCGGCGCGTTGATCTTCCTGGGCAGCTGTCTCATCGGCACACCGCTGACCCAGGTGGTGGCTCAACGCGTCCACACCGCGCAGGGCACACCCGCGCCCGGCGAGCAGGACTTCACCCGCCGCGTCCACATTCTGCTCTCAGCGATGTGGGGAGTCGGCCTGCTGTTCGGCATGTTGATCAGTCTGGCCATCATCTTTTCGCTGTCCGTGGACGTCGGGAAGGGCGTGAACACCGTGGTGTCCCTGGCGTTGACCGGGTTGCTGATCCTGGCGACGGCGGTGGTGGCCAGAAAGGCGAGATCTCGACGGGAACAAAGCGCAGCCGCCCTGAGTTGAGTGCATCAGAATCAACTTTGGAGGATTGATGTCTGAACCCATCTCCGTCCCGGTCTTGTTCGTCAGTGAGCCCATCCTGCTGCCTGGAATGGTGGTGCCCATCGAGCTCGACGACGCCGCCCGGGCCGCGGTCGACGCCGCCCAGTCCAGCGACTCGGGCCAGCTGCTGATCGCCCCTCGCCTGGACGACCGGTACCCCACCTATGGTGTGCTCGCTTCGATCGTGCAGGTCGGGCGCATTCCCGGCGGTGGCGCGGCCGCCGTCGTCAAGGGCGAACGACGCGCCCACATCGGCACCGGGACCACCGGACCGGGTGCGGCGCTCTGGGTCGAGGTCACCGAGGTGGCCGACGCCGAGTCGACCGAGGAAACCCGCGCACTCGCCGCCGAGTACAAGAAGCTGCTGCTGGCGATGCTGCAGCGGCGCGAGGCCTGGCAGATCGTCGACGTGGTCAACAAGATCACCGACCCGTCCGCCGTGGCCGACACCGCCGGCTACGCGTCGTACCTCACCGATGTGCAGAAGCGTGAACTGCTGGAGACCGAGGACGTGTCGCAGCGGCTGCGCCAGCTCATCGAATGGACCGGCGAGCACCTGGCCGAGGTCGAGGTCAACGACAAGATCGCTGAGGACGTCCGTTCCGGTATGGACAAGCAGCAGAAGGAATTCCTGCTGCGCCAGCAACTCGCCGCGATCCGCAAGGAACTGGGCGAGGGTGAACCGGAAGGGTCGGACGACTATCGGGCCCGCGTCGAGGCGGCCGACCTTCCCGAGAAGGTCCGCGAGGCTGCCCTGCGTGAGGTCGGCAAGCTGGAACGCTCCAGCGACCAGAGCCCCGAGGGCGGCTGGATCCGTACCTGGCTGGACACCGTCCTGGAGCTGCCGTGGAACGTCACCACCGAGGACTCGGCCGATCTGAAGGCGGCCCGCGAGATCCTGGATGCCGATCACCACGGCCTGGACGACGTCAAGGACCGCATCGTCGAGTACCTGGCCGTGCGGGCCCGACGGGCGCAGCGCAACATGTCGGTCGTCGGCGGCCGCGGCTCCGGCGCCGTCATGGTGCTCGCCGGTCCGCCCGGTGTCGGTAAGACCTCACTGGGCGAATCCGTGGCACGGGCGTTGGGTCGCAAGTTCGTTCGCGTCGCCCTCGGCGGTGTGCGCGACGAGGCCGAGATCCGCGGTCACCGGCGCACCTACGTCGGCGCGCTGCCCGGCCGTATCGTGCGGGCCATCGGCGAGGCGGGTTCGATGAACCCCGTCGTGCTGCTCGACGAGATCGACAAGGTCGGCTCGGACTACCGCGGCGACCCGTCGTCGGCCCTGCTCGAGGTGCTGGACCCGGCGCAGAACCACACGTTCCGGGACCACTACCTGGAGCTGGATCTGGACCTGAGCGATGTGGTGTTCCTGGCGACGGCCAACGTCATCGAGAACATCCCGTCGGCGCTGCTGGACCGGATGGAACTGATCCAGATCGACGGCTACACCGAGGACGACAAGGTGGCCATCGCGCGGGATTACCTGCTGCCCAGGCAGGCCGAACGGGCGGCGCTGACCTCTGACGAGGTGACGCTGACCGATGCGGCACTGCGCAAGATCGCCGCGGACTACACCCGCGAACCGGGCGTGCGGCAGTTCGAGCGGTTGCTGGCCAAGGCCTTGCGCAAGGTCACCACGAAGCTGGCGACCTCGACCGAGGCGTTGACCATCGATGAGCCCGATCTCGTTGAGTACCTGGGCCGTCCGCGGTTCACGCCGGACTCCGACGAGCGCACCGCGGTGCCGGGCGTGGCGACCGGACTGGCCGTGACCGGGCTGGGTGGCGACGTGCTCTACATCGAGGCCGGGGCCGTGGATGCCGAACCGGGGTTGAAGCTGACCGGCCAGCTGGGCGATGTCATGAAGGAGTCCGCGCAGATCGCGCTGTCCTACGTGCGGGCCCACGCCGAGCAGTTGGGTGTCGACCCGAAGGCCCTGGACCGCCAGATCCACGTGCACGTGCCCGCGGGTGCCGTCCCCAAGGACGGTCCGTCGGCCGGCGTCACCATGGTGACGGCCCTGGTCTCGATGGCCACCGGGCGACAGGTCCGCGGTGACGTGGGCATGACCGGTGAGGTCACGCTGAACGGCCGGGTGCTGCCGATTGGCGGGGTCAAGCAGAAGCTGCTTGCCGCGCAACGGGCAGGGCTGAAGACGGTGTTCATCCCGCAGCGCAACGAACCGGACCTCGACGAGGTCCCAGCCGAGGTGCTGCAGGCCCTGGATGTCAGGCCGATGACCGATGTCGCCGAGATCGTCGCCCTGGCACTGGAGCCGGCGGCTGAGGCGGCGACCGTCGCCGCCTAGCCGAAATATCTCGCGAGCGTGCGTGTTTGTACCGTCTGACACGGTGTGTCGGGGACAGACACGCACGCTCGCGGGAAGTAGGAGATATGCCACGACGCGGTGAACGGCTGCGCAAGCTCGGTTTCCTGACCATTGGCCGTTTCGACGCCGACAATCCACGGCCCGGCATCGAGGAGACCCTGCAGGTCATCGAGCACGCCGAGGACCTCGGCTTCGACAGCGTGTGGCTGCGGTGCCGGCATCTGCAGCCGGGCATCTCCTCGCCGGTGACCATCATGGCCGCCGCCACGCAGCGCACCTCGCGCATCGAGCTGGGCACCGCGGTGATTCCGCTGGGCCTGGAGAACCCGCTGCGGCTGGCCGAGGACCTTGCCACCGTCGACCTACTCTCCGGCGGGCGGATCAATCCCGGCGTATCGGTGGGCACCCCGATGCTCTACGACCACTACAAGACCGCCCTGTACCCCGACACGCACATGAGCGAGGACTTCTCCAAGGAGCGGGTGTCCCGGCTGCTGCGCGCCCTGCGCGGCGAACCGGTCAGCGATTTCGAGGGCACCGTCGGCATCGAGCAGTTCACCAACCGGGTCCAGCCGCACTCCCCCGGGCTGGCCGGACGCCTCTGGTACGGCGGCGGACGGGAGTCGGCGGTCTGGGCCGGCCGGCAAGGCATCAACTATCTGACCAGTTCGGTGGTCAGCACGGAGGGCACCGAATCCCGCGATTTCGCCACCATTCAAGCCGAGCAGATCGACGCCTACCGCGCCAGCCATCCCGACCCCGAAAAGGCGCGGGTGTCACAGGGTTTGGTGGTCATCCCGACCGATTCGGCCAGCAACGACCAGGTGCAGCGCTACCGCGACTACGCCGCGAGCCGGTTCGAGCGGACCACGACACCCCAGGGTCCCCGCGGCATGATGTTCTCCCCCGATTACGTCGGGCCCTCCGACGAACTCGCCGACCAGCTCTTCGCGCACGCCGGTTTCCAGCGCGCCGACGAGATCACCTTCGCGTTGCCATTCACGTTCGCCGCCGAGGACTACACGCAGATCATCGGCGATATGGCCGCCCGACTCGGACCCGCCCTGGGGTGGGCTCCTACCGTGTGAGCATGGCCGACAAGACCCATCACTACGAACTCGACATCACCTGGACCGGCAATACCGGCTCCGGCACCAGCGGCTACCGCGACTACGAACGCGCCCACGACATCAGCGCACCGGGCAAACCCACGATCCCCGGCACCGCCGACCCAGCGTTCCGGGGCGTGCCCGAGCGCTGGAACCCCGAGGAGCTCCTGGTGGCCTCGCTGTCGCAGTGCCACATGCTGTGGGTCCTGGCGTTGTGCGCCCAGGCCGGTGTCACGGTGACCGGCTACACCGACCAGCCGTCGGGCACCATGGCCCAGACCGCCGACGGCGGAGGCTATTTCACCGAGGTCGTGCTGCGCCCGACCGTGCACATCACCGATGCGCACCAGGCCGAGACACTCACCGAGATCCACGAACGCGCGCACGAACTCTGTTTCATCGCCAACTCGGTCAATTTCGAGGTCGGCTGTCAACCGCGTGTCGTCGCCCAGGTCTGAGAGTCGGCCACCGCCTAGACTCGACTGACCAGCGACCCGGGGAGCCCGATGACCGACTTCAACACCGCCAAGCGCCGCGTCGTGCACGCGGTGCAGCGCCGCGTCGTCAACCCGATCGGGCGCAAGTTGCCCGTCACCATGCTGGAGACAACGGGCCGCAAATCCGGTCTGCCACGGCGCACCGCGGTCGGCGGACGGGTCATCGACGGCCAATTCTGGATGGTATCCGAGCACGGTGAGCACTCGCACTACGTGCAGAACATCAAGGCCAATCCGGCTGTCCGGGTGCGTATCCGAGGACGATGGCGCACCGGCACCGCGCACCTGCTGCCGTCGGATGACCCGATCGCCCGGCTGGCCCATCTGCCCCAGCTCAACAGCTCCATGGTCCGGGTGATGGGCAGCGACCTGCTCACCGTTCGCGTCGATCTGGACTAGGCCGATGGCCTACGACGAAGACCTCGCCGAGCGGGTCCGGGAACTGCTCGCGACCACCGCCGGCATCGACGAGAAACGCATGTTCGGCGGCCTGGCCTTCCTCGTGCACGGGCATRTGGCCGTCTGCGTGTCCGGCCACGGGGGTCTGATGGTGCGCGTGCCCGCCGAGGAGACCGCCGCGCTTCTCACCCGCGCGCACGTCGAACCGATGGTGATGGCGGGCAGGGAAACTCGTGGCTGGATCCGGGTCGCGGCGGCCGGTGTGACCACCAAACGCCAACTACAGCCGTGGGTGACCCGCGGCCTCGGGTACGCATCGGGCCTGCCGCCCAAGTAGGACCGGTTAGCCCTCGAAGCCCCGGGGTATGCCCACCCCATGGCAGGCTCCTCCACATCGATCAGCCGCCTGCTCAAGCAGGCGGGCACCACCTACGCCGACGAGGCCGGCATCACGCTGGACAACAAACCGAAACCGCTGTTCCAGCTGCTGAACCTGACCATGCTGGCCAGCAAGCCCATCGCCGCTTCGGTCGCGGTGGCCGCGGCACGCGAACTGTTCCACAGCGGGCTTCGCACGCCCGCAGACGTGCTGCGCGCCGACCGTCCGACCATGATCAAGGCCTTCGGCCGTGCCGGTTACGCCCGGTACGACGAGAGCTCGGCGACCCGGCTCACCGGGATCGCCACCGCGGTGCAGGACCGCTACTCCGGCGACCTCCGCAATCTGGCCGACGAGGCGGGGCACGACGTCCGCGCCGCTGCTCGGGCCTTGCAAGAGTTCGACGGTATCGGCCCCACCGGAGCCGATATCTTCCTGCGTGAAGCGCAGAACGTGTGGCCCTGGGCGCAACCGTATTTCGACAAGCGGGCACTGAAGACCGCACGCGAGCTGGGATTGCCCGGCGAACCCGACGAGTTGCTCGCGCTGTCCAAGGGAAGGCCGGCCGAACTGGCCGCCGCACTGGTGCGCGTCTCTCTCGACGACGAACTACGCGAACAGGTGTCCGCGTAATCCGTGACCAGGGTTCCGAGCTGCATGACGTCGCAGCGCCCGCAGTCCTGTCGTCAGCCCAGCGTGGCGGTGCCGTCGGCGTGCACGGTGACCTTGGCGCCGGCGATGTCCTCGGCGACGCTGGCCGCGGCCTCGGAGCGGTCGTTGAGTACCGCCAGGGCACGGGTGTCCGCCGGTGTCCGGACCGCCAGGTAGGCCTTTTCCGGCGCCCCTTCGCGGTCGAACGGTGTCGTCCAGGTTTCGACGGTGCCGACACCTTCCCATTCGACCTCGGCGGCGCGGATCGGTTCGGCGTCGACGCTGGATTGCACGTCTTCCCAACGGAACCCGTCGCTGGGCGGCTGGGTGCCGTAGACGCCGAAGCTGTGTTTGGTGAGGTAACCGCCGTTGGCCGTGATCAGGCCGACCACCCCGGGCGTCGCGGTCAGACGCTCGGCCATGGTGGCGATGGAATGCGTGACGTAGTTGTTCCACGGTCCGCCGGCGAAGGTCAGGCCACCGGTCACGGTCAGCGGGCGCTGCGGATCATCAAGTGCCAGGCCGAGTTCGTTGGCCGCCACCTGTACCGCGGACGGGAAGCACGAGTAGACGTCGACCAAGGCGATGTCGTCGACGCCCAGCCCGGCGAGTTCCAGTGCCCGCTTGCCGCCGATGCGGATGGCCGGCGACCCGTGGAACTCGGCGCGGTGGCTGATCTCGTAGGTGTCGTGCGCGTCGGTGCCCGCGTACGGGAAAACCCAACGCTCCTGCGGGATCTGAAGATAGGTGGCCTTCTCCGCCGACATCAGGATCAGGGCCGCGCCCTGATCGACCATGTTGTTGGAGTTCATCAGCTTGGTGTACGGGGCGCTGATCATCCGGTTCTTCGGCCCGGGCTGGGCGATCTCCTCGGCGCTGAGCGCGTCCTGGTTCCAGGCGTGCGGATTGCCGGCGGCGACCGCGCTGAACCGGGACCACAGCGCACCGATGCGCTGCTGGTGGTCCTGCGGGGTGGCGCCCGCCGCGATCCGTAACGCCTGCTCGAACATCGGGTACACGAACGCCGGCCGGTCCAGATGGATGCGCAGCTCGCCCGGTCCGGCCAGCTGGAATTCGTCGTCGGAACCGGGCGCCGGTGGAACCGACTCGTCCTGTTTGGTACCGACAAGCTTCTCACCGCGCGCACGCAACCGGGTGCGCGAGCGCCACGTCTCGCCGCCGCTGATGAGCACCACATCGTTGCGGCCCTGCTGGATATCCAGGCAGGCCTGGTTCACCAGCGACTGCGGCACGTTCCCGCCGATCGGTGTGTACCGGGTGGCCGCGTCCTGGGCGCCGATGCGCTGCGCGAGCAGCAGACCCGGATCGCGGTAGCGCCAGGACAGCAGGTTGACCACGCGCGCCGAGTCCACGGCGGCGAGCACCCGGGGGTCGGCGGCGGCGCGGGCGGCGGCCTCCATCAGATCCACGGGTTCGGTCGTCGAACTCTCGTCGCGCTGGTTGACCTGTCCGTACCCGACGAGCACCGGGGTTCTGGGGTCGATGGTCACTGTGTGGTCCTCTCCACGAGCGTGCGGAAACTTGGTGTCGCGCGCGGCGTGTCAGGCAACAGACACGCACGCTCGCGCCGGGTCAGGCCGGTCCGACCCGGTAGATCGATTTGAGCGTCTGATAGGCGGCCAGCCCCTCGGGGCCGAGTTCGCGGCCCAGTCCGCTGGCCTTCACGCCACCGAACGGGGCGTTGACATCCAACTGGTATTCGTTGACGCCGATCGTGCCGGTGTGCACGGCGCGGGCGATATCGGTGGCGCGATCCACATCGGGTGACCACACCGTGCCGCCCAGGCCGAACTCACTGTCGTTGGCGATGTCGACGGCTTCTTGATCCGTGCCGTAGGGAATCACCGTCAGCACCGGGCCGAAGATCTCCTCCTGGGCGATGCGCGACGAGTTGTCGACGTCGGCGAACACCGTCGGGGAGACGAACCAGCCGCGCGGCTGGTCAGCCGGGATGGTGCCGCCGGCAACCAGTTTGGCCTCGGACTTACCGACTCCGATGTATTCGAGCACCCGCTCCTGCTGGCGGCGGCTGACCAGGGGCCCGATATCGGTGGATTTCTGCAGTGGGTCACCCACCACCAGCCCGTCTGCCAGCGCCGCCACCGCGTCGACCACTTCGGCGTAGCGCGACCGCGGTGCCAGGATCCGTGAGCTCAGGTGACAGGTCTGCCCGTTGTTGACGAACGAGGCCGACCGTAGCCCTTTGACGGTGGCGTCCAGATCCGCGTCGTCGAGGATGATCGCGGCCGACTTGCCACCCAGTTCCAGGGTGACCGGCCGCAGTAGTCGGCCGCAGGTCTCGGCGATGATGCGTCCGGCGACCGTCGACCCGGTGAAGGCCACCTTGTCCACTCCGGGATGTGAGACCAGATGGGCACCCGCCTGTGCGCCGCCCGCGATGATGTTCAGTACACCGGCCGGCAGCCCGGCCTCCTCGGCCGCTTCGGCGAAAACCAAGGCGTCCAAGGCGGTCTCGGGTGCTGCCTTGAGCACCATGGCGCACCCTGCGGCCAGCGCGGGCGCGATCTTCATGATGGCAAGTGCCTGCGGGTAGTTCCACGGGGTGATGGCGGCGACGACGCCGACGGGCTCGCGGCGCACGATGGTGTGGCCGATCGCGGCCGGGCGCACCTCCTCCTGATCGGTCTTGTCCAGCAGGTCGGCGTAGTACCGCAGCAGCACTGCGGGGAACATGCCGTTGGCGCCCTTGGAAAGCCGGATCGGCATACCGTTCTCGCGCGAGCAGAGTTCCAGGGTGCCGGCCGCCCGTTTCTGCAGCGCATCCGCCATCAGCCGCAGCACGCCCGCGCGCTCGGCGGCCGGAGTGGCCGCCCAGCCCGGCAGGGCCGTCCGGGCCGCGGTCACAGCGTCATCGATCTCGGATTCTGTTGCCGCGGCGCCCAGCCCGAGCTGCTCCTCGGTGGCGGCCTCGATGACAGCGATGCTGTCGGACGCGGGGCGGAACTGTCCGGCAATGAAGACTGATGCGGTGCTCACGGGGCGCTCCTCTGGTCGGTGGTGCTCTCGGAAGGCACGCTGCTGGTGAACGGAACGTCGCTTTCGAACAGGACACCGTCGGCGATGAGCCGGTCGATCTCGGCGTTGTCCAGTCCGAGTGCCCGGTGTGCGATATCGCGGGTGTGCTCCCCTGCCACCGGCGCCGGGCGGAGTTCGCCGCGCGGAATCGTGCGGTAGGGCGCCGGACCGGTCTCACTGGGCATCGGCTCGTCGAAGAGCGGATGTTCCAGATCGGTGTAGAGCGAACGGAACTGGAGCTGAACATCGTCGAGCACGTCGCCCGGCCGGTTCATCGGCCCGGCCGGGATGCCGACGCCCTGGAGTTCCTCGGTGATGACGTGCTTGTCCCGGCTGCTGGTGTAGGCCCCGAGGA
>NZ_JBFUKN010000094.1:0-25003 GCF_056400845.1 Mycobacterium sp. P4_H6
GTGCAAGCTTACAAATTAAATCAATATTGTAAAGCTCATTGAAGGGATTCCGATGTCTGGACCGATGGACGGGTTCCGGGTGGTGGAGCTCGGCGTCTGGGTGGCCGCACCGGCGGCGGGGGCGATCCTTGCCGACTGGGGTGCCGACGTCATCAAGATCGAACCACCCGCCGGTGATCCGGCCCGCTCGTTCGGCCGGATGATGGGGCTCGACAGCGACCTCGGTATCGCGTCCAATCCGCCCTTCCAGATGGACAACCGCTCCAAGCGCAGCATCGTGCTCGACCTCGGAACCACCGAAGGGCGACGCACCGCCCTCGAATTGATCACCGGCGCAGACGTTTTTCTCACCAATATCCGCCCGGCGGCGTTGGCCCGGCTGGGCCTGGATTTCGCATCGCTCGCCACCGACAACCCGCGGCTGGTTTACGGCCTCATCACCGGGTGCGGCACCGAAGGTCCCGATGCCGACCGGGCCGCCTACGACGTGGCCGCGTTCTGGGCCCGCGCCGGCATCGCCGACCTGCTGACCAGACCCGGTGACACCCCGCCCTTTCAGCGCGGCGGCATGGGGGATCATTCCGCGGGGATGACCCTGGCCGGGGCGGTGTGCGCGGCGCTGCTGGCCAGAACCCGCACCGGCACAGGGCAACTGGTCACCACCTCGTTGTACCGCCAGGGCGCCTACACGGTGAGCTTCGATCTCAACACGCTGCTGATGTCAGGTCAGCAGGTGGCCATCGGGCAGCGCGAAGCGATGGGCAACCCGTGCATGAACAACTACACCGCCGGTGACGGCAGACGATTCTGGATCGTCGGCCTCGACGTGCAGCGGCACTGGCCCGCGCTGTGCCGGTCGGTCGGGCGCGAGGAATGGCTGACCCGCTATCCGACACCACGGGACCGGTTCACCCATGCCCGCGACATCATCGCCGAGCTGGACACCCTCTTCGCGACCAGGACGCTGGCGGAATGGGAGCAGGTCTTCGCCGGGGAACCCGACTTCTTCTGGTCGCCGATCAATTCGCTCGACGATGTGGTGGCCGACGAACAGTTCCACGCCGCCGGTGGCATCGTGTATGTGCCCGAGGGGGATTCGAGCACGCCGATGGTGGCCAGCCCCGCCGACTTCTCGGCGACGCCGTGGCATCCACGCGGCCCGGCGCCCGAACTCGGCGAGCACACCGAACAAATCCTCGCCGAACTCGGTGGCACTCAGGACCGCTGACGATTCACCTCATCGAGCAGCTCGGTCAGCTGCTGCCTGCTGACCGCGCCGCCGCTGAAAGACACCATGCGGCCCACCGGAATGGACCCGAGCATGCGCAGCATGTCGGTGCCCAGCGACGCACCCGCCGCACCCTGGGGGGCCGCCTTCTCCAGCGCCGTCGTCACGATCGGGGCGGCCACCGGGTCGTCGAGCAGCTCGCCGAGGGTGGAATCGGCGGTGAAGGCGATGACCGGGGTGTCGTCCCCGTCCACGGTCACCTCGGTGTGCAGGCGCAGATCCCGGCTCGACGCCCCGACGGACACCGCGTACTGGCCCGCCTCGACCAGCCGCCGCCCGGCGCGCACATCCCAGTAGCCGAGTTCGTCACGGGGAACACGGATCTCGATGTCGACCAGCTCGCCGGGCGCGATCGTCACCCCGGCGAAACCGGCCAGCCACCGCGGCGGACGGGATACCCGCGACGCCGGCAACCCCGTGTAGACCTGGACGACCTCACGGCCCTCCCGGTCACCGGTGTTCACCACCGACACCCGCACCGTCAGACCCTCGGCGTCGACGTCCACCGACAGATCGGTGTAGTCGAAGCGGGTGTAGGACAGCCCGTGCCCGAACGGGAACGTCACTGCGGCATCGCGCGCGTCATACCAGCGGTATCCGACGAATACCCGCTCCCCGTAGTGGATGTGGCCGTCCTCACCGGGAAAGTTGAGATAGGCCGGACCGTCCTGCAGCCGGACCGGCACCGTCTCGGCGAGCCGTCCCGACGGGTTGACCGCACCGAACAGGACGTCGGCGATGGCGCGCCCGCCACCCTGGCCCAGCAGGGCGCCGTCCAGGATCGCCGGTGCGAGGCCGGCCACCCCGTCGAGGGCCACCACTCCGCCGTGTGCCAGCACGACGACGGTGCGGGGCTGCACCTGCACCACGGCGGACAGCAGGTTGAGTTGTTCGGCGGGCAGGTCGATGTGGGTGCGGTCGAAGCCCTCGGATTCGTCCTCGGGCGCCAACCCGAGGAACACCACCGCGGTGTCGGCGTCGGCGGCCGCCGCCAGGGTCTCGGCGGTGAGTTCCTCTGCGTAGCTGACCCGATGGCCGTCGGCGTACCGGCGGATCTCCTCCAGCGGCACATCGACCCGGGTCGGATTCACGTGGGAGCTGCCGCCGCCCTGGTAGCGCGGAGTCACGGCGAACCCGCCGATGACCGCGATCGAGGACGGTGGGAGGGGCAGCAGGTCGTTCTCGTTCTTCAGCAGCACGATCGAGCGCGCAGCCGCCTCCCTGGCCAGATCGTGATGGGCATCGACATCGAATGTCGCGGTGCTGCTGCGGTTCTCGGTGACCCGGGCGGCAAGGGTGGCCACCCGTTCGGCGGCGCGGGCCACCACCGTCGCGTCCAAGGTACCCGCCTCGACGGCGGCGACAACGTCGGCGTCGGTGACCCCGTTGGTGGCGGGCATTTCCAGATCGAGCCCGGCGGCCACCGCGGCGACCCGGTCGCGGACCGCGCCCCAGTCACTGATGACGGCCCCGTCGAAACCCCACTCATCGCGCAGCACGGTGCTCAACAACCAGGCGTTCTCGGCGGCGTACACCCCGTTGATCCGGTTGTAAGCGCACATCACCGTCCAGGGCCGTGCTGCGGTGACGACGTGCTCGAACGCCCGCAGATACAGCTCACGCAGCGTCCGCTCATCCACATCCGAGCTCGACCGCATCCGGTCGTCCTCGGCGTTGTTGACGGCGAAATGTTTCAGCGAGGCGCCCACACCCCGGCTCTGCACACCGCGCACCCACGCTGCACCGAGCGCCCCGGCGAGCAGCGGGTCCTCAGAGAAGTACTCGAAATTGCGTCCGCACCGCGGGTCCCGTTTGAGGTTGACCCCGGGGCCGAGCAGCACGTGCACACCCAGCGCCAGGCACTCGGCGCCCAGTGCGGCACCGACCCGTTCGACGAGTCCGGGATCCCACGCCTGGCTGAGCCCGACGGCCGGCGGAAAACAGGTGGCCGGTTCGCTGCTGCCCAGGCCCAGGTGGTCGGCGGTGCTGCCGGCCTGTCTGCGGACACCGTGCGGGCCGTCGGTCAGCAGTATGGATGGGACGTCGCCCACCGCCTTGGTGGTCCAGAAGGTGGCGCCGCTGCCGAGAGCGGCCTGCTCTTTGAGGGAGTCAGTCACCGTTCCTATTCTTCACCCTCGCCGCGTGGCGCAATTGGGCGAGGAACTCGTCGGCGTCATCGCTGCGCACCAGATAGTGCGAGATGGCCACCCGGATGGCGGTGGCGGCCGCCACGTCGGAGTTCGTCCCGGGGGTGAGGCGCTCCAGGCGTTCGCGCATCAGCGGGATGAACTGTGCCAACCGCGCGATGACGTGGGCGGGCTCGATATCGACCATTCGCAGGCCCGGGTAGGACCGCTGATATTCGACGATGATCTGCAGTGCGGCGTCCAGCCGGTCGTCGGCGCTCAGAGTCTGGTCGACCCGGGCCACGGCCCGGTCATAGTGCTTGCGTTCCCACACCACGAAGGCGTCCAGCAGCTCTTCCTTGGAGGCGAACCAGCGGTACAGCGTGGGACGGGACACCCCGGCCTGTGTGGCGACCTCGGACAGGCTGAGCTTGGTCATCCCGTAGTTGCCCAGCACCTCGGCCGTCGCGGCGAGTATCCGCTCGCGGGTGGTGTTCCGCGCCTCGACGGGTGACACGTCGGTCATCGCCATAGCTTTACAAACTATTGCCGAACTGTCACGCTAAATCTCACGCGACATCGATGTCGCAAGCGCTGGAGGAGGGAACATCCGTGACAGTTGCCAGCACGCCGCAGGCACGCGAATACAGCCCGTTCGACATCACGTCACATGACTTCTGGAGTCAGCGGTTCGATATCCGCGACCAGACCTTCGCCCAGCTTCGGGCCCTGGACGGGATCAGCTGGCACCGGCCGCTGCCCACTTTGTTCGATATCGAAGAGCCGGGATTCTGGGCGCTGACCCGGCGCGCCGACCTCCAGTTCGCCAGCCAGAACCCGGATCTGTTCACCTCGGCGCAGGGGGTGGCGCTCGACCCGATGCCCGCCGAGGTGCAGAAGTTCGCGACCTTCTTCCTGGGCATGGATCCGCCGCAGCACACCACCTATCGGCGACTGATCAGTTCGGCGTTCACGCCGCGCAATGTGCGCCGGATCGAGGAGCAGATCCACGCCAACGCCGTCGCCATCGTCGACGATCTCGTCGGCGCCGGTGACATCGACTTCGTCGAGGCCTGTTCGGCGCAGCTGCCGATGCGGACGATCTCGGACATGCTGGGGGTGCCGGCGGCCGACCAGCCGGCTCTGGCCAAGGCGGCCGAGAAACTGTTCAGCATGAGCGATGACGAATTCTCCACGCTCGAAGAGCGGGCCATGGCCACCATCAACGAGATCATGCTGATCTCGAGCACGGGCGTGGAACTGGCCAAGTTCCGCCGCGCCAACCCGGGTGACGATCTGATGACCAGCATCGTCAACGCCGAGGTGGACGGCCATCGCCTCACCGACGAAGAGATCGGCGCATTCCTCATCCTGCTGGCCTCGGCGGGCAACGACACCACCAAACAGTCCACCACGCACGGCATGCTGGCGCTGGCCGCCAATCCCGACCAACGAGATTGGCTGATGGAGGATTTCGACGGCCGGATCGGGATGGCCACCGAGGAGCTGGTGCGCTGGTCCACCCCGGTGTTGCAGTTCGCCCGCTTCGCCACCCAGGACGTCGAGGTCGCCGGCCAGCGCATCAGCGCCGGGGACAAGGTGGGCCTGTTCTACTGTTCGGCCAACCGCGACGAGAGTGTGTTCGCCGACCCGCAGAAGTTCGACCTGAGCCGCTCACCCAATCCGCAGGTCGGCTTCGGCGCGGGAGGACCGCACTTCTGCCTGGGCAACCAGCTGGCCAAGAGTGAGCTGCGAAACATCTTCCGCGAGTTGCTGACCCGGCTCAAGACCATCGATCTCGGTGAGCCCGACCTGCTGTACAGCAGCTTCGTGCACGGCATCAAACGGCTACCCGCGCACGTGCGATGAGTGCACGGCACCTCGTCACGGAACCGATCGAGGGCGTCGACGACGCCACCATCGCTGCCGCGCTCGAGCAGTTGTCGGTCTCGGCGCTGATCGCCTCGGTCGTCCAGATCACCGGGGACCCGTCCTTCATTCGCGGGCCGATACGACCGGTCCAGTTCGTGCAGAACGAATTTCAGGGCATGTTGGACGAGGAAAGCCAGGCGCAACTGCGGCTTCACGCACTCGAGGCCATCTGCGCATGGCGGGACGCCGGCTGCCCGGCAGCCCCGCCGATCAGCACCGAACTGGTCCGCGAGCTGATGGACTGGATCGCCTGCGAACCGGTGCCCGATGACAACGCGGCGCTCTACATCGAGGAGATGGACCTCGATGGCCRCAACCCGCGCGCCATCGCCGCGGACGGATTGACGCCGCCACCGGGATTCTCGGTGCTTGTCATCGGCTTCGGTGCCTCTGGTCTGCTGGCCGCGATCCGCTTGCAGGAGGCCGGCATTCCGTTCGAGATCGTCGACAAGAATCCCGATGTCGGTGGAACCTGGTTCGAGAACAGCTATCCGGGGTGCCGGGTGGACGTGGCGAGCCACTTCTACTCGTACTCCTTCGAGCACGTCGGCGATTTCAGCGCGTACTACACCCGCCAGCCCGAGTTGTACGACTACTTCCGCTCGGTGATGAAGGACCACCAGATCGACGCCCATGTCTCGTGGGGCCGGGAGGCGACGCGCGCGCAATGGGATGACCAGACGGGCCAGTGGTCGGTGACACTGCGCGGCGCCGACGGAGCGACGGAGCAACGGAGCGCCTCGGCGATCATCTCCGGCGTCGGATTCCTCAACCGGCCGCTCATCCCGGATCTGCCTGGGCTGGAAGATTTCGCGGGTCCGGCCTTCCACTCGGCGCAATGGGATCATTCGGTGGACCTGCGCGGCAAACGGGTCGCCCTGATCGGGGCGGGGGCCAGCGGTTTTCAGATCGGCCCCGCCATCGTCGACGACGTCGAGAGTCTTGTGGTGTTCCAGCGGACCCCGCAGTGGATGGCGCCCAACCCGCGCTACCACGCGAGCGTCACCGACGGCGAGCGCTGGGCGATGCGTCACCTGCCGGGGTACTCCCGCTGGTATCGCTTCATGCTGATGTGGCAGTCCAGCGACAAGATGCTGGAACTGGTTCGTGCGGACCCTGATTGGCACGATTTTCCGCGCACCGCGAACGAGGCCAGCGCCGCCCGGCGGGAGTTCTTCGCGAAGTGGATCCAGGATCAGGTCGGCGATATGCCAGAACTCGCCGCCAAGGTCACCCCGGACTATCCGCCGATGGCCAAACGCATGCTGCAGGACAACGGCAGCTGGCTACGCTGCCTGCGTCGCGAACATGTGACGTTCGTGAACGATCAGATCACCGGCATCGACGGGCATTCGATCAGCACCGCCGAGGGCCGCCACGACGTCGACGTGATCGTGCTGGCCACCGGATTCCGGGCCTCGGAAGTGCTCTGCCCGATGGAGGTGATCGGGCGCGACGGGGTTCCGATCTCGGATGTGTGGGACGGTAAACCCGGTGCCTTCAATGGTGTTTCGRTGAACGGGTTCCCGAACTTCTTCATGATGGCCGGCCCGGGGACGGGGCTCGCCCACGCCGGCAGCGTGATCTTCATGCTGGAATGCCAGATGCGCTATATCGGCGCGGCCCTGCGGACGGTGATCGAACAGGGCAAGAGCACCATCGAGCCGACCGCCGAGGCGTTCGCGCGCTACAACCGTGAGCTTCAGGATGAGGTCGCCACCCTGATGTGGGGGCATCCGTCGATCGAGCACTCCTGGTACAAATCGCCCGACGGCGGTGTCTACGTGCTGAGTCCGTTCGGTTCGGTGGAGTACTGGAAACGCACCGGCGTGCTCGACGACGCGGATCATCAGCTGGGGTAGTGGGTGGCGTCAAGGTCGGGATCTGTGGCCTGACTCCACGTCGGTCCAGGGTTGCGTGGTTGCCGGAACTGTCACCGATGTCGTGATGTAGAACTGTCACTGATGTCCTGAGACATCACACTTGCGCACCGCTATTCTGCGGTGTCTTGAGTCAAGAAGTTGGCAGGTTTTTTTGGTTAATTGGGTTTAGGTATGCCTGCTGTGGGGTGTGGTCCTGGATGGCTTGGTGTGGTCGGATGGTGTTGTAGATGATGCGGAAGCGGTGGGCTTCCATGTCGAGGGCGTCGCCGTCGCCGATATAGCCGCGGAAGAGGTGCTCGTATTTGAGGGTCTCGAAGAATCGCTCGATGACGCCGTTGGTCTGTGGTGTTTTGATGCGCGTGCGGATATGTCGGAGCAGCGGGTCTTGGCCGGTGAACAGTGTCTGGAAGTCTTTGCCGCGGTAGCAGGGGCCGTTGTCGGACACGATGGCGATAGGGGCCGGGGTGTGTCCGATGATGTTGTCCTGGTCGTCGAAGACGTCCATTTCGCCGCGATCGAGGCGCAGGTCAGCAAGGTTCAATATGTGAGTCGCCTCCTCGACGGCAAGCCGAATGYAGCGCACGGCATCGCGGCCACGCGAAGTCGGGGTGACGGTGATGGCCAGGCAGTACTTGCTGACGTAATCAATGACGGCGCTGATGCGCCAGATTCCGCCGTTGGCGGTTTCGAACTCGGAGAAGTCGGTCTGCCAAACCCGGTTGCGTTCGGTGGGCGGATCGTGAAAAACCCGTCGCCGCAGCGCTGCCCACGATTTGCGGTCAGCTCGGAAGCCTTGCGGCAACAACAGGCCACGGCGTCGCAATGCTCGTTGGACCGAGGAGTTGGTGACCTCGTGGCCGTCCGCGCGCATCAAAGCACCGATTTTGCGGTAGCCCCAGGCGGGCCATTCTTGGGCGTACTTGGCGGCCAGGTCCTCGATGCGGTCGACGACCGGGGCCGGCCATGGCCCCTTCGGTGGGTCACCGGCGCGCAGACGTGCCAGTCGGCGCCGGTAGGTCCGCTCCGGTATACGGGCTAGGAAGGCGAACCTCGAAACCGGCAGACCGGCTGCTTCTCTTAGGGTTTCGAGGTCTTGGAAGGGACCTGGTCGGCCATCTCCGCGCCGCGCCGCCAAATCCGCAGTTGAACGGTGGCCTCAGCCAACGCGAGCTTGAGTTCCTGGTTCTCCAACTTCAGTCGGCGTTGTTCGGGGCTCCCAGCGCGGCCGGCCGGGCCGCTGGGAACCTCCTGCATGCGAGCCGATCCGGCCTCCAGAAACTGATGCTTCCATTTGGTCACCTRCACCGCCGACACTCCGCACCGACGCGCGGCCTCTGCTCCGGTCATTTCCCCGGCCAGGATCGACAATACGATCCGGGCCTTGTCCTCAGCCGATACTTTCGACTGCCGTGATCTCGTCATCTGACACTCCTTCTGACATGTCGCCAGTCTTACCCCGACGAACATGACAAGAAGTTTGAGTCAGTAGAGCGGCGTAGCATCGAACACAAGTTCGAAATTGAGAGAGTGCTCCCGATCAGTATCTGTGTTATGTCTCAAGACATCGGTGACAGTTCTGCATCAAGACATCGGTGACACTTCGAGGGGTCTTGGTGGTGACACTTCTGCACCGAAGCTGCGGGGGTGGCTGTCAATGAACCCATCGATCCTCGTGTCCGCCTCGCGATCTCCCAGTGGCCCGATGACGCGCCCCGYGGAGCGGTCTCGACGTTCTGTGCCGAGCATGACATCTCACGAAAGTCGTTCTACGAGTTACGCAAACGAGCAAAGACCGAAGGGCCGGCTGCGGTTCTCGAACCTCGGACACGCCGACCGAAGTCGAGCCCTTCGACGCTGAGCGATGACGTCAAAGCCCGCGCCGTGGCCGTGCGGGCCGCGCTGGAGGCCTCCGGTCTGGATCACGGGCCGATCAGCGTGCACGAGAAGATGCGCGCGATGGGCCTCGATGAGGTTCCGTCCACGGCGGCGCTGTCGCGCATCTTCCGTGAGGCTGGTGTGGCTCGTGTGGAGCCAAAGAAGAAGCCCCGCTCGGCGTGGCGACGGTTTGTCTATCCGTGCCCGAACGCGTGCTGGCAACTCGACGCCACCGAGTACGTGCTGACCGGCGGACGTAAGTGCGTGATCTTTCAGCTCATCGATGATCACTCCCGTTACGCCCTCGCCTCCTATGTGGCGTGGGCGGAAACCGCCGCTGCGGCGATCATCGTCTTTGACAAGGCGGTGACCGACCATGGTGTGCCCCAGCGACTCCTGTCCGACAACGGGGCTGCGCTGAACCCCTCGCGGCGCGGGTATCTGGGCCAACTCGTCATCCATGTGGCCGCTCTCGGGGTAGAGGCGATCACCGGAAAACCGTACAAGCCGACCACYCAGGGCAAGAACGAACGCTTCCATCAGACCCTGTTCCGCTATCTCGACAAACAGCCGTTGGCTGAGACCCTCGAACAACTGCAAGCCCAGGTCGATGCGTTCGACCACATCTACAACACCGAACGACCTCACCAAGGACTCCCTGGGCGCGTCACTCCGCTGACCGCATGGGAAGCGACTCCAAAGGCCSAGGCGCCCCGCCCCGACCTCGACCGGCCACTGTTCGACCGRCCCGCACCACGGCCGCGGCCCAGACCGCCAGTGCCGTTGGACCTGCCGGCCGATACCCACGTCAGGACGATCAACACCGCTGGCACCATCAGCCTGAACTCGGTCACCTACAAAGTCGACGCACAACGCGCCTTTGAGCAGGTCCTGATCGTCACCGCGGACGACACGATCATCATCGCCGACCTGCACGGTCAGGTCATCGTCGAGCACACCAGACCCGCACCCGGAGTCAACTACGTCGGCAACGGCCGACCCAGCGGGCCCCAACCCAGGACCAGAGAACTGTCACCGAAGTCCTGATACATCAACTGCCACCGATGTCCTGATGCAGAACTGTCACCGATGTCCTGATACATCACACCCGATCAGTATCTGGTGAGCCGTTGCTTGCGACGTATGTCGCCGATGGAGTTTGATCGCCCGCTTAGGGCTGGTCGAACAAGTGTGGCCTAGTTGGCCGAAGTGTCTGTCTATCTGTACCTTTCGTGAAAGGTTGGGTATCTGGCATGGACGCCGCCCATCTCGATACGTTCATCGACGCGCTCATCGATGACCTCACCCCCGCACCCCCACCCGATGACGACGCCGATCGCCGGCTGTTCGATCTGCTGGACAGTCCGCGGCGGGTGCTCGATGAGCAGCCCCTGATCGCGGTGCTGGTGGCCGCGGTCACCGCACGCAATCTCCTGGATCATGTGATCGCCCAAGCGGTCGCGGCCACCGAGCGGCTTGGGATCCCGGCACGTAAGCATCTTCGCTCGGGAGCTGATCTGCTCATGAGTTGTGGTGTGGCGCCCGGCGCGGCGTACCGGGCCACGCGGGTCGGGCGTGCAGCGCACACGCTGCCGGCGTTGACCGCGGCCCAGCGCCTCGGTGGAGTCGGTATCGAGTTCGCCGATGCCGTCGGCAAAGGAGTCGCCCACATCAACAGCAGAGTCCTATTGTCCGAGGAGGACAAGGCGGGCGTCGTGACCAAGCTGATGATCCAGACCACCCCGGCGCAGGTGGCCGAGAAAGCCCGCGAGATCGCCATCGATAAGGCTGCGACCCAGCCGCCCGACGAGGCGACGGTGCCGGTCGCGGAAAACGCTGACCTCAACGAGATGACAGTGGTGGTCACCGATGAAGGACGGGTCGCAGCGACCCTCGATGTGGACGCGCTCACCGGGGAAGAACTGCTCACCGCATTGGACCCTTTGTGCCGGCCCATACCGCTGCCGGACGGATCTCCGGACCCGCGCCCGGTCGGTAAGCGCCGCTCCGACGCCCTCGGGCAACTGGTGCGGACCTACCTGTCCAACTCACGACGCCCAGCATCCGGGGGCGTGCTCCCACACGTCACGTTGATCCGCGGTGACGGGCGGGTGGACACCCTCGGATTCACCGGGCCCATCACCGCGAGCACCGCCGACCTGATCGCGTGTGACAGCACCGTCGGTGTGGTAGCTGTTGATGGGGCCGGGGCGCCGTTGGACGTCGGGCGCAGCGAGCGACTGTTCACACCGGCGATCCGAAAAGGGTTGGCGGTACGCGATGGTGGCTGCGCGCACCCGGGCTGCGGGCGCCCGGTGTCGTGGTGCGACGCCCACCACATCACCCCGTGGAGCGGCGGGGGCACCACCAGCATCGACAACGGCGTGCTGCTCTGCCGACTGCACCACACCGCCATCCACCACGGCGGCTGGCAAGTCTATTTGGGCCCGGATCGGCACCCCTGGTTCATCCCACCCCACAGATCAGACGAACCCGAGCCGGCACACCTACGCTCCCACGCACGACGCACCATGACCGACCTACCGACCGCTGCATAGCCAAACCCTTTGCGCACCTTGACAACTACACAGAGAAACCGGTGACGCAGTGGGTCCGGCGGGAGATCACGCCGCCGGACCCACCGCGACTAGCGACCCTGCCTGCGCCGCACCAGCACCGACTGCTGGATGGCGCCGACGGCACCCTGTTCGTCGAACAGCGTGCCCAGGGTGGTGCCGATACCGTCGGGCCCGTAGTTCGTCTCGGCTCGGATGCCGATCCACGGACCGTCCGGCACGCGGTGGATGTGCACCACCAGATCGGTGTTGAGGAACGTCCACTGCCGGATGTCGATCTTGGTGCCGATCCCGTTCGCGTCATCGGCCACCGCGAACAGTCGCTGCAACGGCGTCATCGTTTCGCCCTTGACCACGTCCACGGTGGGCCTCAGCCAGGATTCCCCGGGTCCGTCGGCCAAAGGCTCTGTCAGCCAACGCCAGTCGATGCTGTGCACATAGTTGGTGTCCCAGTCCTTGGCCATATCGCGGCTGCGAGCTTCGGCAAGCGGACGCAGCGGCGGGGCGGGGGCGTGCTCGACCTCGGTGGTGTCCTGCTGCTGTAACCGCCACCCACTGGCACGCGCGACGGCTCGCGGGGCGCCGTCCGGCCCGGGGGCGAGCATCTCGGCGGTGATCAGTTCGATCTGCTTGCCTGCGCGTTCGCGGCGCGCCCGCACCCACAGGTCGCCCTCGGCAGGCACCGGGCCCAGCAGGTCGATCAGCACCCGGCTCAGCCGGGTGTCGTCGCGCTGTTCGCAGCGTTCCAGGGCACGCACCAACAGCGCCGACGGTGGCGCGCCGTGCTGGATGGACGCCGACCAGGTACTGCGCACCAGATCGGTGGCGGCGAACCGCTCGCCGACGGGATCGTCGGCGTCGAGGAGTTCGTAATAACAGTCCGACACGTGCGTTTCTCCAAAAGGTCAGGGAGCGGG
Organism: Mycobacterium sp. P4_H6; assembly: GCF_056400845.1. Taxonomy (NCBI): domain Bacteria; kingdom Bacillati; phylum Actinomycetota; class Actinomycetes; order Mycobacteriales; family Mycobacteriaceae; genus Mycobacterium; species Mycobacterium sp. P4_H6. The sequence continues at coordinate 12,598 of NZ_JBFUKN010000094.1, forward strand.
GACATCGACGCTGATCGCGTCGAGCCGGGACAACTTGGTGCCGATCAGGCGCTCCGGGTAGGCGTCGGTGCTGGACAGCAGGAAAAGGGTTCGCCCCTCCGGTCCGCCCAGTGCGCAGGCGATGGCGGTCCGCCCATCCATGTCGACACGGTCGGTGACGCCCTCGGGAGTGATGCGCTCGAACGTGTGCGCCAGGGTCATCGCCGCCCACACCCCGCCGTCGGCGTCCACGGCCAGCCCGTCGGGCGGCCCGCCCAACCCGTCGGCGAACACCCGCCGGTCGTGCAAAGCTCCGCCATCGCCGACGGTGAAGGCGCTCAGCAGCCGGGCCGTCGATTCGGCCACCACGAAGGTGCCGTCGGGGGTGATCACCATGCCGTTGGGAAAGCTGAGATCCTCGGCGACCACCGACACCCGGTCATCGGGGTCCAGGCGGACGATCACCCCGCCGTCGCGGGCCTGCGATCCGATGTACGCCCGGCCTGCGGAGTCGACCACCATATCGCCGAGGTCGGCCGGCACCAGGTTCGCGAGATCGGCCAGCACCGTGACGGTTTCACCGTCGTAGCCCAGTATCTGGCGCCGCCGGGTGGACGCGATCAGCAAGGTACCGTCCGGCCGGAACCCCAGTCCGGACGGCGCGTGGCCGGGCAGCGGCAGGGTTGACATCTCACCGTGCAGCGTGACGGTGTGCACGGCCTCGCCGAGCATGTCGGAGAACCAGACCAGGCCCTCGAACCAGCGCGCGCCCTCACCGAAGCAGAACCCGTTGGCCAACGGCTGGATGGTCATGAGGCCACGATAGCGGAAGCGGCGGCCGCACCTTTACAAAACACGCCTCAAATGTCACGCTCGCTAAGTGCGTAAATACCACCGCCACACACTGCTGTATCTGCACGAGACCATCGGGCTGGGCAGCGGCGGCAGCGATGAGTTCAGCGAACGCTTCACCGGCGTCTACCACCCCATGATGGAAGAGCTGGGCGCCCGGTTGTTCGCACTCTGGGAGACGACGCCGTACAACGGGCACTGGCCGCAGGTCACCATCATCTGGGAGATCGACGCGTTCGCCGACTACGCCCGCATCGGTAGGGCGCAGGCCCGCGGCGGCAGCCACGCCGCCGCCTCCACCGAATGGGCGGCCTACCTGTCCGGGATCGGTGCGCACGGCGAGGGCCGAATCATGTATGCCGCCCCGCAGAACCGCAACCTCGCGCAGCTGCGGGAGGAAGGCTTCACCGCCGAACTGGTGATCCAGGAGGTCATGCAGACCAAGCCCGGCAAGCAGGACGACTACATCCGGGAACTGGAGCGGCTCTACGTCCCGTGGTCGGAGAGCACCGGCAAGCGCTGGCTCGGATCGTTCACCACCACCTTCCGGTTCAACGAGGTCATCCACTACTGGGCGCTGGACGGCGGGTGGGACTGCTTCGAGAACCACTACCCGTCCTGGAAGGACGCCCCGCCCGCGGAGATCGTCACCTGGATGTCGGTGGCGCCCGCGCTGCGCGACGGCTGGGAGGACTCGATCCTGGCCGCGCTACCGGCGTCCCCACTGCAGTGAAAGCCACTGTGATGTCCGACTTCTCGTACGATCCGTTCGACCCGGCCGTGATGGCGGATCCACTGCCGTACTACCAGGTGCTGCGCGATGAGCACCCGGTGTACTACCTGCCCAAGTGGGACACCTACGCGTTGTCCCGGTTCGCCGATATCTGGGAGGCGCTGCGGCTCACCGACGGCACCTTCGTGGCGTCGGAGGGGACGTTGCCGTCCGCGGCCGTGCTGGAGCACCACAACACCGGCCCGGTCGCGGATCCGCCGCTGCACCCCATGCCGTTTCACGCGAACTTCGATTCACCGATGTATGAGAACGTGCGCCGCTGCACCTCGTCACAGTTCCGGCCACGGTCGGCGGCCAAGCTCGCCGACCGGATCCGGACGCTGGCCAACGAACGGCTCGACGAGTTGCTGCCCCGCGGGACCTTCGACCTGACCCAGGACTACGGCGGGCATGTCGCGGCTGCGATGGTATGTGAGTTCGTCGGCCTGCCAGTCGAACTGGCTCCCGAGGTGCTCGCCACCGTCAATGCGGGCAGCCTGGCGCAGGAGGGGGAGGGCGTCGAGGTCGCCAAGGCGCGGCCGGGCTTCCTGTCCTATCTCACGCCGATCATCGAGCGCCGCCGCGCGGAAGGCGCCGACGGCAGTGTCCCGATCGCCGACAGTCTGATCAACTTCGTGCTGCCGGACGGTTCGGGATTCAGCGACACGGAGGCCGCCACCCAGATGCTGGGGGTCTTCATCGGCGGCACCGAGACCGTCCCCAAGATCACCGCGACCGGTCTGTGGCAACTCGCCGAACACCCCGATCAGCTCACCGCGGTGCGTGCCGACCTGGAAGGCAACGTGCCGATCGCGCGCGAGGAGATCCTGCGCTACACCGCACCCGCGCAGTGGTTCGCCCGAACTGCGCGGCGCCCGTACGAGATTCACGGCACCACCATCCAACCCGGCCAGCGCATCATCGCGTTGATGGCCTCGGCGGCCCGTGACGAACGCGAGTACCCGGACCCGGACGCGTTCATCTGGAACCGGCCCATCGAACGGCTGCTGTCCTTCGGGCACGGCCAGCACTTCTGCCTCGGGGTGCACGTCGCGCGCCTGGAAGTGACGATCATGATGCAGGAATGGTTCAAACGGGTCCCCGAATACCGCATTCTGACCGAGTCCGCCTCCCGGCCACCGTCGAGTTTCCAGTGGGGCTGGAATAACATCCCGGTGGAGGTCTAGATGTGGTGTTACCGACTGGTCGCCCCGTTCACGTTCGAACGCACCGACCTGCCCGAACCCGACCCGGCGCAGCTGGCCGACGGGCAGGTGCTGCTGCGCTTCCTGGCAGCCGGCATCTGCGGTAGCGATCTCCCCGGCTTCCGCGGCACGCAGGGCAAGCTGCCCGGTGACACCGGGTGCTGCGCCGCGGAGATGGACGGTTTCCCCATCCACGAGATCGCCGGTGAGGTGCTGGCCAGCGCCCATCCGGCGCACGCAGTGGGGGACCGGGTGGTCGGCTGGGCTTCCGGGTTCGACGGGCTGCAGGCGCAGGTGGTGGCCGATGGGGACGGATTGTCCAGCTACCACTCGGATTTGACGCCGCAACACGCCGTCGGGCTGCAGCCGCTGGCCTGCGTGCTCTATGCCGTGGAGCAACTCGGTGACCTGACCGGCAAGCGGGTCGCGGTCATCGGTCAGGGCTCCATCGGACTGCTGTTCTCCTATGTGGCCAAGGCCGCAGGCGCCGCCCATGTCACCGGTGTCGACCCGGTCGACCGCGAGGCGATCGGCCCGGTGTTCGGTGTCGACGACATGGTCCGCGCGACCAGCGACCGGTGGGTCCGCCACCTCGGTGACAAGTTCGATGTCGTGGTGGAGACGGTCGGTCACCAGGTGGCCACCCTGAACCATGCCCTCGACGCCGCCGCGTTCGGCGCGACGGTGTTCTACTTCGGGGTGCCCGATGACGACAGCTACCCGATCAGCATGCGCACCATGYTGCGCAACAACCTGACCCTCAAATCCGGGGTGACGCTGGAACGCCGACGGGTACTGGCCGCCGCGGACGAGTTCGCCAGACAACATCCGCAGCTGCTGCCCGCCTACCTGACGCACACCTTCGGCGCCCATGAGGCGCAGGCAGCGTTCGAGCAGGCCTGCCGGCCCGACCCGAAACGGGTCAAGATCGCGATCGTGGCATGAGCACCCGGTTGCAGGCTGCGCTGGCGGCCAAGGATCAGATCTGGGGCGGCTGGGTGGTCGGGCCGACCATCATCGGGCCTGAGGAGTTCGCGCAGGCCGGGTACGACTACGTCGGATTCGATGTGCAGCACGGCTATCTCGATGACGCCGATGTCGCACTGCTGCTGCGCCGCCTGGAGCATGTACCGATTGCCACGGCGGTGCGGTTGCCGTCGGCGGACCCGGCGCCGATCGGCCGGGTGCTCGATGCGGGCGCCGACGCGGTGATCATCGCCATGGTCGAAACGCCGGAGCAGGCGGGTGCCGCGGTGGCCGCCACCCGCTATGCGCCGTCCGGTGTGCGCAGCTTCGGGCCGCTACGGGCCTCCCTCGGACTGGACACCGCCGCGCTGGAGGCCGCCGCAGACGTCTACGTGATGATCGAAACCGCTCGGGGGCTGGCCGCGCTCGACGAGATCTGCGCGGTGCCGGGACTGACCGGCGTCTACGTCGGGCCCGCCGACCTGGCCATCTCCATGGGCCACCGGCTCGCCGACGCCTGGACCCACCCGGATGTGCATTCGGCGATGGCCCAGATCCAGTCCACCGCCGGCGCAGCCGGACTGGTCACCGGCATCCACGCCGGCGCGGCCCAGCCCGGAAAAGCCATGGCTGAGCTCGGTTTCCGGATGATCACGCTGGCATCGGAATCACAGGCGCTGCGCCGCGGAGCGGCCGCGCATCTGAGCGAGGCGACCGCCGGCGCCGCCGCACCGACCCGACAGGACGGATACCTGCAGTGACAACGCAACCGGTGGCGCTGGTGACCGGAGCCGCCCGGGGGCAGGGGGTCGCGATCGTCGCACGCCTGCACGCCGACGGGTTCCGGGTGGCCGCCTGCGATCTGCTGCGCGACGAATTACACAGCAGCACAGCACAGTACGGTGACGCTGTCCTCGCTCTCGAACTCGACGTCACCTCCGAGGCGCACTGGAGCTCCGCGGTGGCCGCGACCGTCGAACGCTTCGGTGCGCTGAGCGCGCTGGTGAACAACGCCGGCGTGCTGCACCGCGCCGCCATCGCCGATGAGACCGCCGCCGGGTTCGAAAACAGCTGGCGGGTCAATTGTCTGGGCCCGTTCCTCGGCATCCAGGCCGCGCTGCCGCATCTGACCAAAGCCGAGGGCTCCTCGATCGTCAACACCTGCAGCACCAGCGCCATCCGGCCGTTCCCGAACCACACCGCTTACGGCTCGTCGAAGTGGGCGCTGAGAGGACTGACCCAGGCCGTCGCGGTGGAACTCGCACCGGCCGGCATCCGGGTCAACGCGGTGTTCCCCGGACCCATCGCCACCCCCATGCTCGACGAACGCACCCAGACCCGGCTGGCCGAGACCTCCACCGCGGGCCGGCTGGGCACCCCGGCCGAGGTGGCTGACGCGGTGGCGTTCCTGGTGTCCGCCAACGCCTCCTTCATCACCGGGTCGGAGCTGGTGATCGACGGCGGCCAGATCTTGCGGATCGGTTGACCGGGATGGACATCACCGACCGCCTCGATCCGGCGCTGCGGCACCTGGCCGCGGCCCGCACCGACCTGTCCCCGGAACTGCTGCCCTCGGTGCGCGACTTCCTGAATCAGCGCCGCGCCGAGGGTGCCGCCCAACTCGACACCGCCGGTGTGGTTATCGAGGACGCGGTGGCCTTCGAAGAGGTGCGGGTCCGCATCTACCGCGGCGGCACCGGCGGCGCGGTGGTGTACTGCCACAGCGGTGCCTTCGTGCTCGGCAATCTGAACACCGACCACCGGCAGTGCGTCGAACTGGCCCGCCGCGCCGCCGTCACGGTGATCTCGGTGGACTACCGGCTGGCCCCGGAACACCCGTATCCGGCAGGGACCGACGACGCGCTGGCGGTGCTGCACTGGACTGCCGACTGCGCCCCCGACTGGGGTATTGCCGCCGATCGGCTGGCGGTCGCGGGCAGCAGCGCCGGGGGAGCGCTGGCCGCCGGGCTGGCCCAGTGCGCCGCCGACGGGTCCGCTCCGCCGATCCGTTTCCAGCTGCTGCACCAACCGGTGCTCGACGACGGCGCAACCCCGTCCAAGCAGGAGTTCGACTGCACACCCGGATTCGACGGTCCGGCAACGGAATTGATGTGGCGGTACTACCTGGCCGGAGAGCCACCGCCTGCCGGTGCGGTGCCGGCCCGGGCCGCCGACCTGACCGGTCTGGCACCGGCGTTTCTCAGCTGCTCGGAGCTCGATCCGTTGCGCGATGAGGCCGTCGACTACGCGCTGCGGCTCATGTGGGCGGGCGTGCCGACCGAGCTGCATGTCGTCCCGGGCACCTGCCACGGGTTCGACTCACTGGTCCCGGAGTGGGAGCTCAGCAGACAGCTGTTCGACCTGCAGGGCGCGGCACTGCGCCGCGCCCTGGCGCTCAGCTGAGCGCGTCGAGCTCGCGGGCCACCGCGGCGTGATAGGCGTCGATGTGCGACGGGTTGACGATCCGGAAGAAACCGTCCCCCATCGGCGCATCGCGATAGGCCTCGATGGTCATGGTGCGGGTGAACAGCGTGACAGCGGGATCGGGTTGGCTGAAGTGATATTCGATGGTCATCCGGCCCTCGAATCCGCCGGCGCCGTCATAGTCGGCGCCGAGGCGGCCCACCGAACTGAACACCCACATCCGCGGTCTGGTGGCGATCGCCAGCTGCCAGGTGAACACCCTGTCCTCGGTGGGGTGGGCCTCCTGCCAGGTGTCACCCACCTGCAGCGGCAACGTCTCCCGTACGCCGGTGATACGCGGACCGCCCGGGTAGGTCTTGGCCCAGTTGACCGGGTTGGTGACGAAATCGTAGATCGCCTCCGCGGATTGGGTGAACGCGGTTTCCGAACTGGTGGTGACGATGCCCAACAGGGTGCCCTTCTCGTGTGGTGAAAACTCAGGTGTGGCCGGTCGGCAGCTCGGCGAGGATATYGGTACGGGTGTCGTCGAAGCTCAGAAACCCGGTGATGGCAACCGATTCCGGCAGAGTCTCGGCATAGCTCCACGCCACGTCATCGACGACCTGCTCGCCGACGACCGCCGACCAGTACGTCGCGTGCCCCTTGTAGTTGCAGTAGCTGGTGGTCTCGCTGCGGCGCAGCAGATCGGTGCGCACGGCGGCCGGATCGACGTACAGCCGTGGCGCCAGCGAGGTCTCGTACACGATCACGGTGTCCACGGTGTCCACCAGCACGGTGCCGCCGACGCTCACCCGCAGACCCCGTTGCGTGGGCAGGCAGTCCACCCGGTGGTACGGATTCGGCGGGTAGTGCACCAGGGTGCGCCCCTCCTCGATCCAGCTGTCCACGGCACCCCAGGGCACCCGCACGTATCCCGGCTTCTCCGGTACCGCTTCGGTGGGCAGTCCGTCGACCTCGGCGACGGGGAAGGCATAGCTGAGCGGGTGGTCGCGGCGGTGCACCAGCAGGGCGGTCTCGGTGTCGATCACCGTGTGTCCGTCGAGCACCGCCTGCACCCGCCGCGGGTGGGGTTCGATGAACACCACATCCTCGGGGATCGCCGGAAAGAACCAGCCGGCGGGATCACGGCTGAGCGGGCCGCGTCCGGCGTAGAGCGTCATGCCGAGAGCTTTACAGATTGACGAATAAATGTCACGCTGATGGCACGGCCCTGCCGACTCCGCCCCGTTCCGGATTGTTGAAGGAGACGCCCCAGAGTGAAAGCCAACTCGATTCGGCGCGACGCGCGTCATCTGTTCGCCGAGCGCCGCGGTGTGGGGGTGCGCGCATCGGCGACCACCCTGCTGTCCTATGACCTGACGGTGGTGGCCACCGGCGCGACCGACGTGGTCGCCGGAGCCGGTGGCTGGCTCTACGATCGGGTCCGCGCCGGCTGGAAGGTCAGCGTCGTCGTCCCGGCGTCCTGCGATGTGCGGCCGCTGGAGATCCTCGGCGTGCGTGCCTACAGCGCCGGACGTGACGCCAGGGATCTACCCGCCGAGCCCGCCGCGCTGGCCGTGYCCGCGCGGCTGTTCGAATCCGATCAGGGACTGCGCCGTCACGTCACCGGCGCTCTCAAGCGCGGCACCGCCGAGGTGACCATGTGGGGCGACTGTGCGACAGCTGATGTCGGCTACCGCGTCGATCGCACCCAGTACCGGCTCAGCCCCGCCGCGCGGGCCTTCAAGACCCACGCACTGGCCGCGGCCGGGGTCACCACCACGGTGGCGGCCATCGAGCAGTTCCACAGCTGCGCGCTCTGGTACCCCGCGGACGGACCGGATCTCACTGCCGTCCGCTAGCTGCGCAACGAACCAAAAAGAAGCGCCCCGGAACCTGAGGTTCCGGGGCGCTTCGACGTCTGACGGGCTAGCGGTACCAGCCCCGGCTGCGCGCGATCCAGTCCCGCGCCACGATGCCGAGAATGATCACCGCGAAGAAGATCAGGAAGATGTCCTCGACATGCCCGACGTGATTGCCGTGGGTCATGGTCACCAGGAAGAGGGCGACGAAGATGCCGATGATGTGCAGGACGCGCGGGTTCTCGGTGGACCAGCCCCACTTCGCCGACGGCACGTCTTCCACGTCGACGCCGTTGTAGCGCTCGACCTCGGTCTTGCCCACGGTTACTCCTCACGCGAATGCCCGGAAATACTTGCGGCCATTCTGACATACCGCGGCGATATCGCCCGATGGGGCATGAGGGCGGGCCGTCAGTGGGTACCTTGCGAGCGTGATAACCAGTTGGCGCAGGAAATCGGTCGAACAGTCGATCGCCGATACCGACGAGCCGGGAACCCGGCTCCGCAAAGACCTGACGTGGTGGGACCTCACCGTGTTCGGGGTGTCGGTCGTCGTCGGTGCGGGCATCTTCACGGTCACCGCCTCGACCGCCGCCAACATCACCGGTCCGGCGATCTCGGTGTCGTTCCTGCTCGCCGCGGTGACCTGCGGCCTGGCCGCACTCTGCTACGCCGAGTTCGCCTCCACCGTCCCGGTGGCGGGCAGCGCCTACACGTTCTCCTACGCCACCTTCGGTGAGTTCGTCGCCTGGATCATCGGGTGGGACCTGATCCTGGAGTTCGCGATCGGTGCCGCCGTGGTCGCCAAGGGATGGTCGAGCTATCTGGGCACCGTGTTCGGGTTCTCCGGCGGTATCGCCCAGATCGGGCCGCTGAACTTCGACTGGGGCGCGCTGCTGATCGTCGCGGCGGTGGCGGTCCTGCTGGCGATGGGCACCAAGCTGTCCTCGCGCTTCAGCCTGGTCATCACCGCGATCAAGGTGGCGGTGGTGCTGCTGGTGGTCATCGTCGGGGCCTTCTACATCAAGATGGCCAATTACGACCCCTTCATCCCGCCCGCCGAGACCGGCACCGACGCGGCCGGTTCGGGGCTGGACCAGTCGGTGTTCTCGCTGCTGACCGGCGCGGCCGGCAGCCACTACGGCGTCTACGGTCTGCTGGCCGGCGCGTCGATCGTGTTCTTCGCGTTCATCGGCTTCGACGTGGTGGCCACCACCGCCGAGGAGACCAAGGACCCGCAGCGCGATGTCGCCAAGGGCATCCTGGCCTCGCTGGCCATCGTCACGGTGCTCTACGTGGCGGTCGCGGTCGTCCTGGCGGGCATGGCCCCGTATCTGGAACTGCGGGAGGCCGGTGAGGGACACCCGAACCTGGCGACCGCGTTCGAACTCAACGGGGTGGGCTGGGCCGCCAAGGTGATCTCCATCGGCGCGCTGGCCGGACTCACCACGGTCGTGATGGTGCTGATGCTGGGCCTGTCGCGGGTGCTGTTCGCGATGTCGCGCGACGGGCTGTTGCCGCGCCCGCTGGCACGTACCGGTGAGCACGGCACACCGGTACGCATCACCGTGCTGGTCGCGGTGCTGATCGCCATTGCGGCGTCGGTGTTCCCGGTCGGCAAGCTGGAGGAGATGGTCAACGTGGGCACGCTGTTCGCCTTCGTGCTCGTCTCGGCCGGCGTGATCGTGCTGCGGCGCACCCGGCCCGACCTCAAGCGCGGGTTCCGGGTGCCGTGGGTGCCGCTGCTGCCGATCGCCTCGATCGTGGCGTGCCTGTGGCTGATGCTGAATCTCACCGGCCTGACCTGGTTGCGGTTCATCGCCTGGATGGCGCTCGGGGTGGTGGTCTATCTGTGCTACGGCAAGCGGCATTCGCTGCTCGGCAAGCGTGCGGCCGGCATCTCGCCGGGGGCAAACTGACGTGCAGTTCTGGAGTGGGACACCGTTCATGCCCACCCGCCAGGCGCTGACACTCGCGCAGATTCTCGACGAGGCCGAGTTCGACGGCGTGATCTGTGCGGACCACATGATCTACCCGCGCGACCTGACGTCGCGGTATCCCTCCGAGAGCGGGAAGCCGGGCTGGGCTCCCGAGACCGGGTGGCCGGACTCCTGGGTGATGATCGGTGCGATGGCGGCCCTGACGACACGGTTGCGCTTCTCCAACGCCGTCTACGTGGCGCCCTCGCGGCCGCTGCTCGAGGTCGCCAAGGTGGTGGCGACGGCCGCCGAGGTATCCGAGGGCCGGGTGTCCCTGGGTGTCGGGGTGGGCTGGATGCGTGAGGAATACGAGCTGATGGGGCAGGACTTTTCGACCCGCGGCAAGCGGCTCGACGAGATGATCCCGGCGCTTCGGGCACTGTGGCAGGGCGGTTGGGTGTCCTGGAGCGGCGAGCACTATCGGGTTCCGGAATTGATGCTGGAGCCTCATCCGCCCGCACCGGTCCCGATCCTGTGCGGTGGTGAGTCCGAGGCGGCGCTGCGCCGGGCCGCCTGGCTGTGCGACGGCTGGATCGGCACCGCGTACGTGCTGGAGGAGGCGGTGCGCCATGTCGATCGGCTGACCGGGCTGCGCCGCGAGTACGGGCGCGCCGACGAGCCGTTCGAGGTGCTGCTCGCGCTGCTGGATCCGCCGTCGGTGGAGCTGTATCAGCGGGCCGAGGAGGCCGGCATCACCGCCGTCATGGTTGCCCCATGGGCTGCGGGACACACCGCCGAGGATCAGCGCGGCGCCACACTGCGGTTCGCCGAGAAGGTCATCAGCCGCTGCCGGTGACTCAGCCGTAGGTGAACGAATACGCCTGCAGGCCCTTGCTCAACGACACCTCAAGGGTGCCCGCGCCGTCGGTGTCGTCGGCGACGATCTGGCGCATGTTGGGCGGGCCGCTGACGGCAAGTTCGGTGCTGACGCCGTCGCGGGTGATGCGCACGGTGCCGGTGCCGCCGACCACGAGATAGACGTTGCGTGCGTGGTAGTTCAGCGTGATCGCGGCGCCGTCGGACTGCGCGGTGACACCCTGGTAGTCCAGCGCCCATGGCCCGCGCAGCGCGAAGCGGTCCTCGGCCAACTGGGCAGGGAAGTCGAAGGTGTGGGTGCCCTCGTCGTAGACGCCGGTCCCGCCGTAGTTCACCACCTTGCCGACACTGAAATACGTCTCCGGGGTGGTGGGTGCGGTCGGGGTGGTGTCGGAGCGCTCGGTGGCGGCGGGCAGCGTGCGGTCATCTCCATCCGAAAGGAGTTGGCGGATCAGTTTTTCGGTGTTGGCGTAGTCACCTTCGCCGAACTTGATGTGCCGCACGACGCCCTGTTTGTCGATGAGGTAGTGCGCAGGCCAGTAACGGTTGCGGTAGTTGGTCCACGTCGAGAACGCGTTGTCCATCGCGACCGGATAGGTGATGCCGAGGTCCTCGGCGCCGCTGACGACGTTGGCCTGCTCCTTCTCGAAGGCGTACTCGGGGGTGTGCACGCCGATCACCTCGAAACCGCGCTCCCGGTAGGCGTCATACCAGTCGACCAGATGCGGTGTCGCGCGCTGGCAGTTGATGCACGAGTACGCCCAGAAGTCGATCAGCACGACCTTGCCGCGCAAGGACTTCAGGTCGACCGGCGCACCGCCGGGGGTGTTGAGCCACGTGGTGATGCCCTTGATATCCGGTGCGGTGCCGCAGCTTTCCAGCTCGGGGGCACYGTCGGTGCAGTTCGAGAGCTCGGCGTTCTGGTCGTTGACCAGGCCGCCGAGGTTGAGCTTCTCGCGCAACTGGTCCTCACCGCCCACCTGCTCCTGCAGGGCGCCGGTGTAGTCGGGGATCGCGCGCTGCAGCACGGCGGGCAGATTGAACACCAGCGCGACGGCCAGCAGGATGGTGACGATGCCTGCCACGACGCGGATTTCGCGCTGCCGACGGCGGAACGCGGCGACCCGTTCGGTCACCCGCCGGCCGGCCAGTGCGAAGAACAGCAAGGGCAGCGCGGCACCGACCGCGAAGGCGAGGGTGAGGGCGATGATGTCGGCGCCGATGGTGCCGGTGGCACCGGCGACGACGATCGCGGCCAGCACCGGACCCGCACACGGCACGTACAGCACACCCAATGTCAGCCCGAGCACGAAACCACTGCTACCGGAACCGAATTGCTTCTGCGGCAACCGGGCAAACGGCTTCTCCAGCAGGGCTTCGAACTGCGGGAAGATCAGCCCCAGGCCGATCGCCACCAGTGCGATCAGGGCCACCCAGCGGATGGTGTCCTGGGGCAGGTGCAGCAGCGACAACAGGGCCGACCCGGCCAGGGTGACCAGACTGAAGCTCAGCACCAGGCCCGCGATCACGAGATAGGGCCGCAGTCTCGACGACAACGCCGGCGCGGTGGCC
>NZ_JBFUKN010000095.1:0-24181 GCF_056400845.1 Mycobacterium sp. P4_H6
GGTCAGCAGCGGGTGCGGGGACAGCTCGGTGAACACCCGGTAGCCGTCTTCCAGGGCGGCCTGCACGGCAGCGGCGAAGCGCACCGCGTGGCGCAGGTTGTCCACCCAGTAGTCGGCGTCCCAGTCGGCGATGTCGCGCGGGTCGTACAGCGTGGCCGAGTAGTACTCGACGTTCGGCTCGGACGGGTCCAGATCCTCCAGCGCGTCGGCCAGGTCATCGAGGATCGGATCGACCTGAGGCGAGTGCGATGCCACGTCCACGGCGACCTCACGGGCCATCACGTCGCGGCTCTCCCAGTCGGCCACCAGTTCGCGGATCGACTCCTTGGCGCCGCCGACGACGGTCGACTTGGGCGACGCGACCACCGACAGCACCACATCGTTGATGCCGCGCGCGGCCAGCTCGGAGAGCACCTGCTGGGCGGGCAGCTCCACCGAGGCCATGGCGCCGGAACCGGCGATGGTGGCCATCAGCTTGGACCGCCGGCAGATCACCTTGACGGCGTCTTCGAGGGTGAGCACACCGGAGACGAACGCCGCGGCGACCTCGCCCATCGAGTGGCCGATGACCGCGCCGGGCAGCACGCCGTAGGCCTTGAGCGTCGCGGCCAGCGCCACCTGCATGGTGAAGACGGTGGGCTGCACCTTGTTGATGCCGGTCACGGTGACCGAGGAACGCAGCTCCTCGGTCACCGAGAAGCCGGACTCGGCGGCGATCAGCGGTTCGATCTCGGCGACGGCCGCGGCGAAGGCGGGTTCGCTCTCGAGCAGGCCGGCACCCATCGCCGCCCACTGGGAGCCCTGGCCGGAGAACACCATCACCGGGCCGCGATCGTCCTTGGCCACCGCGCCCTGATAGGGCGTCTCGCCGTCGGCGACCTCGCGCAGCGCCTCGATGAGGGAGGCGTGATCGTGGGCCAGCACGGTGGTGCGCACCGGGCGGTGTGCCCGGCGGCGGGCCAGGGTGTAGGCCAGGTCGTGCAGGTTCAGCGTGTCGGTGCGCTCGGCGACCCAGTCGGCCAGCCGTCCCGCGGTACTGCGCAGTCCCTCGGCCGAGGTCGAGGACAGCACGAAGATCTGCGGTCCCTCGGCGGCGGCGCTGGTGTCCGCGGTGGCCGGGGCTTCCTCCAGGACCGCGTGCACGTTGGTGCCCGACAGACCGTAGGCGGAGACCGCGGCGCGGCGGGGCTGCGCCCCGGCCGGCCACGGGGCGGGGGACGTCGGGACGTAGAGGTCGGTCTTGATGCTCGCGAGCTCGTCGGGCAGCCGGGTGAAGTGGATGTTCGGCGGCACCGTGGCGTGCTGAAGGGCGAGCACGCTCTTGATCAGGCCGATGGTGCCCGATGCGGACTGGGAGTGTCCGAAGTTGGTCTTGGACGAGCCGAGTGCGACGGGCCCGCTGGCGCCGTAGACCGCGGCCAGGCTGGAGAACTCGATCGGGTCGCCGACCGGGGTGCCCGTGCCGTGCGCCTCGATCAGCCCGACGGTCGCCGGGTCGATCGCGCCGGCGGCCAGCGCTTCCTGGTAGACGGCCACCTGCGCGTCACGCGACGGGGTGGCGATGTTGACGGTGTGGCCGTCCTGGTTGGCGGCGGTGCCGCGGACGACCGCAAGGATGCGGTCGCCGTCACGCTCGGCATCGGCGAGTCGCTTCAGCAGCACCACGCCGGTGGCCTCGCCGGGGACGAAGCCGTCCGCCGCGGCATCGAACGCATGGCAGTGGCCGGTGGGCGAGAGCATGCCCTGGGCCGAACCCGAGGACAGCTTGCGGGGCTCCAGCACGATGTTCACGCCACCGGCGAGCACCATGTCGCTCTCGCCCTCGTGCAGGCTCCTGGCGCCCATGTGCAGGGCCAGCAGACCCGAGGAGCAGGCCGAGTCCACCGAGAAGGCGGGGCCGCGGGCACCGAGGTGATAGGAGATGCGCCCGGAAGCCAGGCTGAAGTTGTTGCCGGTGAAGCCGTAGGGGCCCTCGATGGCGTGGGCGTCGGCCGCGACGAGTTGGTAGTCGCCGTGGGTCAGGCCCATGAACACGCCTGTGCGAGAGCCCTCCAGGGACGCCGGATCGACACCGGCGTGCTCGATGGCCTCCCAGGCCGTCTCCAGCAGCAGCCGGTGCTGCGGGTCGACCGCGGTGGCCTCGCGGTCGCTGATGCCGAAGAAGTCGGCGTCGAAGCCCGCTACGTCGTCGAGGAAGGCGCCCCACTTGGACACCGAGCGGCCGGGGACACCGGGCTCGGGGTCGTAGTACTCGTCGGCATCCCAGCGGCTCTCCGGGATCGTGGTGACAAAGTCCTGACCGTTCAGCAGCGCCTGCCACAACTGGTCAGGTGAGTCGATTCCGCCAGGCAATYGGCACGCCATCCCGATGACGGCGACCGCTGTGACAGGTGTCTCAACCACGTAGTTCAAACCTCTTCCAGGCGGGTACTGCTGGACCGAGCAAGCAAGTCTGCGGCGTGGGGACTACCTTGGGCGCCTTTGCGCGCAGGCCCTGTTTCCCTTCCCGCACCTTGCTGAGACTCGTCCGTGAGTCGGTAGCGTAGTCGTCTCCGTTGACGATGGCGTTAAAAACTGAGCAAATCCACTGAGGACTCTACAGCTTCAAGAGCCGCGACGCGCAGGCTACACCAGCTACATCCTCGACATCCAGCAACTTCCCGATAGTGCCGCAACCTGCGGATCCATTGTCTTATTGACGTTTTAGTAAATGTGACGCGGCTCACCTTGTCAAGTCGGGTATTAGCCAGACCTCAGCTCAGCAAACAAGTTTGGCAAACTTATCAACCGCTGTGACGTCCGCCGGGAGGCCCACACCGCCGCCCAGCCAACTCACAGGTTCACCCCCTCGGCGTCGCTAGCACTGGAAACACGCGTAACAACTACCCCAGAGTAAGGAAGGCCGCCTTCGCGCGGGGCGGTTTCGCGGCGGCCGCCCAGGACGCGACGGGTCTTTTGGCAATTCAAAGATGGGTAACGGAAACCACACGTGCGGGTGCGGCGACCATTCCTTACGCGACCAGCCGGAGTTCCGCTTCGGGAGGCGTTGCACAGCAATGGCACAGCCAACTATCGGGACCCCCAGCAATATCCTGCAACCGGCGGTACCACCTGCATATTTGCGGGGGCAAGCAAAACTTTCGGCAACCGAAATGACCCTCCGGAAAGGGGGTCAGACAGCCGCTGCGGAGGGCCTCGCGAAGGCGGCTCCCAGCCGTGGAACCGCCCGGAAACCACGATCGCGTGCGCGCGCCGCGCCGCGCCGGATGAACGCCGCGGTCGCGACGAAGCCCGCCTGATCGGCGACCACCAGCGGGGTGAGCAGACGGTTGTGCACGTAGCCGAAGGCAAGTCCGGTGGCCGGATCGGCCCAGCCGAGCGAGCCGCCCAGCCCGACGTGCCCGAAGCCCGGCAGCACGCCGGGGAACGGCAGCGAGTGGTAGCCGAGGTGGAAAGCCATCGGCAGGCCGAGCGAGCCGTCCGGATGCAGACTCCGCGGGCCGGTCAGGCCGGCCACCAGATCACGGGACAGGAACCTGGTGCCGTCGAGGTCTCCCCCGTTGGCGATCGCGCCGTACATCCGGGCCAGCGCCCGCGCCGTCGCGACGCCGTTGGCCGACGCCATCTCGCTGTCCAGCAGCGGGGTGTCGCCCTGCACCATCGACTTCATGCCGGGGAAGTACAGCGCGCCGAGTCCGCCGGACAGCGGCAAGGCGGCCAGATGGGGCGCCACCGCGTTGAAGATCGGATTCTGCAGGTGCCGCTGCGGGCCGATGATCTGCGCCGGCTGTGTCGGTGCCGCCACCGGCGGACGGCCCAGGTGCATACCGTCGACACCGAGGGGCGCCGCCAGCTCTCTGCGGAACAGCTCGCGCATCCCCAGGCCGGTCACCGAGCGGGCCAGACCGGAGACCAGCCAGCCGTAGGTCACCGCGTGATACGCCGGGCGCCCGCGCAGCAGCCCGGCGGGCGCGGCGGCGATGCGCTCCTCCATCTTGGCGTGGTCGAGCAGATCCGCCCGGCTGACCCCGTTGAGTTGGGACAGGCCGGCCCGGTGCCGCAGCACCTCACGAACCGTGATCGCGGCCTTGCCGTTGGCGCCGAACTCCGGCCAGTACTCGGCCATCGGTGCGTCGTAATCGATGAGCCCGCGGTCCACCAGGCGGTGGATGACGGTGGAGGCCATCCCCTTCGTCGCGGAGAACACCATCGCGCCGGTATCGGCCGTCCAGCGCTGCCTGCCCTTGCGGTCCGCCCAGCCCGTCCAGACGTCGACGACGGGTACGCCGTCCAGATAGACCGACAGCGCGCCGCCGCCGAACCGACGGTGACCGAACAGCTTGGAGAACGCCGACACGGCGCACGCGAAGTTGGGGTCGGCCGCACCCTGAACCCCGTGGGGCAGCGTGCAGTCATCAGGGGTCGCCGCGCTATTGCCGCTCTCGGTGCGCGCCGCGCTGCGCTCACCATCTATTGCGTAGGTCACAGTCAAACCAATTTACCTCGCCGTCTGGCTAACTAGCGAGGGGCGTTACCTATCCGTAAGACCAGGCCGGTTCCCGAAACGGTAACCTTGCCCAGCTCACCCGTCTGCGGCGTCGAGGATCTGCTGGGCCGCGAGCGCCGGAGTCAGCTCACCATCGCGCACCTGACGCTCCAGCTCGGCGCGGATGCGCTTGACCTCGGGATTGCTGAGCACCCGGTCCAGCACCGTGTCGCGGACCATCGCCCACGTCCAGTTCACCTGCTGTTTGCGGCGTCGGGCGTCGAACTCGCCGGCATCGGTCAGCACCTTGCGATGCTTCTCGACGGTTTCCCACAGCTCCGCAAGGCCATCGCCGGTCAACGCGCTCATGGTGAGAACCGGTGGCCGCCAAAGAGTTTCGCGCGGGTAGATGAGGCGTAGCGCACCGGTCAGTTCACGCGCGGCGGCCTTGGCCTCCACCGCATGCTCCCCGTCGGCCTTGTTGACCACCACCACATCGGCGAGCTCGAGGACACCCTTCTTGATGCCCTGCAACTGATCGCCGGTCCGGGCCAGGGTCAGGAAGACGAAGCTGTCCACCATGTCGGACACCGTCACCTCGGACTGCCCGACGCCCACCGTCTCGACGAGGATGACGTCGAATCCGGCCGCCTCCAGCAGCACGATCGTCTCGCGCGTCGCGCGGGCCACCCCGCCGAGGGTGCCCGAGGTCGGTGACGGACGGATATAGGCGTCCGGGTGCACAGCAAGCTTGGCCATCCGGGTCTTGTCCCCGAGGATCGATCCGCCGGTGCGCGTCGAGGACGGATCGACGGCCAGTACGGCCACCCGGTGCCCGGCTTCGATCAGGTGCATGCCGAGCGCCTCGATGGTCGTCGACTTCCCGACGCCCGGCACACCGGTGATGCCCACGTGGACGGCACTGCCCGCTTCCGGCATCAGCTCCAGCAGCAGTTCCTGGGCCTTCTGCCGGTGATCGGTACGCGTCGACTCGACGAGGGTGATCGCCCGCGCCAGACCCGAGCGGTCCCCACCGCGTACCGCCGCGGCCAGCTCGGCCACTGAAGGGCTCATCTAGTTCAGTGTGTAGCCGAGTCGGTCGGCGAGCTTGTGCAGCAGGCCGATGGCGGCATCGGCGATCACGGTGCCCGGCGGGAAGATGGCGGTCGCGCCGGCCTCGTAGAGCTCGTCGAAGTCACCTGGCGGGATCACACCGCCGACCACGACCATGATGTCGGGGCGGCCCACCTCGGCCAGCGCGTCGCGCAGAGCGGGCACCAGCGTCAGGTGTCCGGCGGCCAGCGAGGACACCCCGACGACGTGCACGTCGTTGTCGGCGGCCTGGCGCGCCACCTCGTCGGGGGTGGAGAACAGCGAGCCGACGTCGACGTCGAAACCGATGTCGGCGAAGGCGGTCGCGATCACCTTCTGCCCGCGGTCGTGGCCGTCCTGTCCCATCTTGGCGACCAGGATGCGCGGGCGGCGACCATCGGCGTCGGCGAACTTCTCCACCAGATCCGTTGCGGTAGCCACATTCCCAGCCTTCCCGACCTCGTCGCGGTAGACCCCGGCGATGGTGCGGATCTCGGCCTGATGCCGGCCGTAGACCTTCTCCAGGGCGTCGGAGATCTCGCCGACGGTGGCGTGCACCCGGGCGGCGTTGATGGCCAGCGCCATCAGGTTGTTGCCCAGCCCGTCCTCCCCGGCGGCCACGTTCTCGCCTGCGGCACGGGTCAATTCGGCCAGTGCCGCCTGGGTGGCCGCCTCGTCACGGTCGGCACGCAGTTGGGCCAGCTTGGCCAGCTGCTCGGTGCGCACCCGGCTGTTCTCGACCTTGAGGACCTCGATCTCCTGGTCCTCGGCCACCGCGTACTTGTTGATGCCGATGACCGGCTGGGCACCGGAATCGATGCGCGCCTGGGTCCGCGCGGCGGCCTCTTCGATGCGCAGCTTCGGGATGCCCTCACCGATGGCCTGGGCCATGCCGCCGTACTCGGCGACCTCCTTGAGGTGGGCGCGGGCCTTCTCGGCGAGCTGATGGGTCAGCCATTCCACGTAGTACGAGCCGCCCCACGGGTCGATCGGCCGGGTGGTACCGGACTCCTGCTGCAGCAGCAGCTGGGTGTTGCGGGCGATGCGGGCCGAGAAGTCGGTCGGCAGCGCCAGCGCCTCGTCCAGTGCATTGGTGTGCAGCGACTGGGTGTGACCCTGGGTGGCGGCCATCGCCTCGATACAGGTGCGGGCCACGTTGTTGAACGGGTCCTGGGCGGTCAGCGACCAGCCCGAGGTCTGCGAATGGGTGCGCAGAGACTGGGATTTCGCGCTCTTTGGATCGAACTGCGCGACCAGCTCGCTCCACAGCAGCCGGCCCGCGCGCAGCTTGGCGACCTCCATGAAGAAGTTCATCCCGATGCCCCAGAAGAAGGACAGCCGGGGCGCGAACTTGTCGATGTCCAGCCCGGCATCGAGGCCGGCCTTGATGTATTCGACGCCGTCGGCCAGCGTGTAGGCGAGCTCCAGATCGGCCGTGGCACCGGCCTCCTGGATGTGGTACCCCGAGATCGAGATGCTGTTGTACTTGGGCATCTTGGTGCTGGTGTAGCCGAAGATGTCGGAGATGATCCGCATGGACGGCTTCGGCGGATAGATGTAGGTGTTGCGGACCATGAACTCTTTGAGGATGTCGTTCTGGATGGTCCCGGCCAGCTTCTCCGGCGGCACACCCTGTTCCTCGGCGGCGGCGACGTAGAGCGCGAGGATCGGCAGCACGGCGCCGTTCATCGTCATCGACACCGAGACGGTGCCCAGATCGATCCCGTCGAACAGCTGGCGCATGTCCAGGATCGAGTCGATGGCCACACCGGCCATCCCGACATCGCCGGCGACCCGGGGATGATCGGAGTCGTAGCCGCGGTGGGTCGCCAGGTCGAAGGCGACCGACAGACCCTTCTGACCGGCGGCCAGATTTCGCCGGTAGAACGCGTTGGACTCGGCGGCGGTGGAGAAGCCGGCGTACTGGCGGATGGTCCACGGCTGGTTCACGTACATGGTCGGGTACGGGCCGCGGATGAACGGCGGCTCACCCGGGAAACTGTCCAGCGGGTAGCCCGCCGCGACCGCGTCATCGCGATCGGCGCCGATGTACACCGGCTTGACGTCGATGCCCTCCGGGGTAGACCAGACCAGCTGCTCGGGGGTGTAGCCGTGCGCGGCCGCGGCGACGCCGACCTGCTCGGTCACCGCTTCCGGCGTCGGCGTCTGCCCGGCGTCCTCGCCGTGCAACGGGACGTCGGCGAAACTACCGATCGCAGCGGGGGTCTCGGTGATGTCGGATGCAGTCATGATTCAGGCCCCCAAACGGGTGAGCAGGGTCGCCAGCGCCTCGACGGCGTTGATCTTCGCGGTCAGGTACTCGTCGGGACGCGCAACGGCCTCCCCGATGGCCTTCTCCGGTCCGGCGAGATAGATGTGCGCGGCGCCGGCATCGCGTGCGGCAGCGACGACGGCCTCCGCCTCGGTGCCGTAGCGGGCGTCGGTGCCGCAGATCACCACGGCGCGGTGGCCGTCGACGGCCGCCGCGACCGCGGCCGCGTCGACCGTGCCCGGATTGACGACCTCGATGCCGCCGGAGGCCAGCAGGTTCGCGGCGAAGGTGGTCCGGATGTTGTGCTCGGCCAGCGGGCCCAGCGGCAGCAGCACCGCCTCGGGCCGTTTCCCGTGCTCGGCCAGATAGGCATCCGAGCGGTCCCGCAGTGCCTCGAACCCGGCCGCGTACCGCACGATGCCGGTGGCTTCATCCGACTGCGGCAGCGGCTTCTCCCCCAGGTTCGGGAACTCGTTGACCCCGGTGAGCGAGGTCCGGCGGTGCGCGATGTCATCGGCGCGGGTGTCCCGCACCGCGGCGATCTGCTCGCTGAGGTGATCGCGCGCGTCCACGAATCCGCCACGGGACTCCAGATCCTGGAAGTGCGCCCAGGCCTGCTCGGCCAGCTGCGCCGTCAGGTCCTCGACGAACCACGACCCGGCCGACGGGTCGAGCACCCGGCCGAGGTGGGATTCCTCCAGCAGCAGCAGCTGCGTGTTGCGGGCCATACGGCGGGTGAAACTGGTTGCGGTGCCGGGCAATCCACCGGGAATGGCGGCATCGAACGGCGCCACCAGGACGGTGTCCGCGCCGCCGACACCGGCGGCGAACGCCGCCAGCGTGGTGCGCAGCATGTTCACCCAGGGATCGCGCCGGCTCATCATCGGCGCCGAGGAGACCGCGTGCACCACGGCGGCGCCGGCGGACCCGTCACCGGCGACCTCGGCCACCCGCGCCCACAATCGGCGCGCGGCGCGCAGTTTCGCGATCGTCATGAACTGGTCGTCGTCGGCGGCGAAGCGGAAGCTGATCTGGCGCAGGGCATCGGAGACGCTCAGTCCGGCCTCGGTCAGCAGCCGCAGGTAGCTCACCCCGGCCGCGATGGCCCCGGCCAGCTCCCAGGACGCGCTGGCACCCAGGTTGTGCAGCGCGGGACCGTCGACCGTCACGGTCCGCACCCCGGTCTGACCGGCCGTCCGCGCGGCGATCGCGGTGACATCGTCGATGCCGGCCGCGGGACGTCCGCTCAGCGGTGCCGTCAACGGGTCGGCGCCCAGATCCAGGGACACCCTGGCGCGTTGTTCGTCGTCGAAGTCGGCGATGAGCGCCAGCACGGCGTCGGCGGCGGCGACGTAGTCCGCGCCCGCGTCCAGCACCACCGGCACCAGATCGAGGTACACCCCGTCGAGCAGGTCTGCCAGTTCGGCCGGTGCCACCCCGGCTGGATCATTCCCCGTCGCTGCGCTCGCCCCGGCCGAACCGACCCGCAGCACCAGCGCGCTGGTGCCCTCGGTCAGCGCCAGCAGCAGTGCACCGTTGGCCTCCGAGGTACCGGACGCGACCGCCGGGAACTGTTCGGCGACCTTCCAGCCACTGAGCACATCGCGGCGGGCATCCCCGCCGCGGGCGAACGGCCACTGCCCGGGCAGCGGCGACTCGGGCACCCCGTCCAGGGCGGTGTAGAGCGGCCGGACCGGGAAACCTTCATAGGTCGGCGAGTCGAGCAGCCGCTCCGGTTCGGCGGGCAGATCCGCGGCGTCGCGCCGCAAGCTCTTCGCCAGCACGCCGGCCACACCGGAGCGCCAGCGCTCGCGATCCGATTCAATGACGCTCGAGGACACTCGCGGCTCCTGGGTTAAAAAGCGTTGTCTGACTTAGTTAGATTAGCCAGCTGTGACTGGCCTCTTTCACCTGAGGCTAAATGATCGGTATCACGGCAGCGTACGGCGGGCAAAAGCTACTGAGCAGTAGCGTTGGCGGCGACGGCGCCCGATGCCCCGTAGGGTTGGGAGACGTGAAACCCGTCGCCACCACGTTGCGCACGGTCTGGACCGCGGTGACGTCGACGGCCACTCAATTGCCCCGCCGTCGTGTGGTGGCCATCGCCGCCACAATTGTGATCCTCGTCGCAGTCGCGTTTCTGGTGCCGCTGCCCAGCGCGATCCAGCTGCGCGACTGGGCCACCGCGGCCGGCCCGTGGTTCCCGCTCGCCTTCTTCGCCGCCCACGTCGTGATGACGGTCTTCCCGTTTCCGCGGACCGCTTTCACGCTCGCGGCCGGCCTGCTGTTCGGGCCGCTGGTCGGCGTCAGCATCGCCGTCGTCGCGAGCACGCTCAGCGCCGTGCTGGCCGTCATCCTGGTGCGGGCGGTCGGCTGGCAACTCAGCCGCCTGACGCTGCACCCCCGGGTCGAGTCACTGGACGCCCGGCTGCGCGACCGCGGTTGGGTGACGGTGCTGTCGATGCGGATGATCCCGGCGGTACCGTTCGCCGTCCTCAACTACGCGGCGGGCGCCTCCGCGGTGCGACTGCTGCCCTACACGGTGGCCACCCTGATCGGGGTGTTCCCCGGGACGGCGGCGGTGGTCATCCTGGGCGATGCCCTCACCGGCAACATCAGCCCGCTGCTGTTCCTGGTGTCGGCGTGCACCGCCGGCGTCGGACTGGCCGGGCTGGTCTACGAGATCCGGGTGCACCGCCGAACTCACCACCAACGGCCGGCGGGCGACGAGCCCGCCGTCAACGGCTGACGGTCAGGCGGCCTGTTCCAAGGAGCTGTCCACCAGGCGCAGCTGACCGGCCCTCCGGGCCGCTGCTGGGCGTTTGGAGTGCAGCGTGATCATCGAGCCGGAGCGCACCACGCCCATCGGGCCCGAACCGGCGAAGCGTGCAATGCCCGCAACGCGGATCGCCCAGCCGGCCTTGGCCTGGCGGTAGCCGATCCGGATGCCGAGCGCGCAGATCACCAGCAGCCCGCCGACACCGGGCAGGGCCACCGCCGCCAGCGTCGCGATGGAGATCGGCACCAGCAGCGTGCTGACCGCACGGTCGAGGAACGTCTCGGGTGCGCCCGAGGCCGTCAGACCACTGACACCCAGCGACGCCGTGGTGATCGGGGCCATCCGCTGGACACTGACGGGGGTGACCGGGGACAGCACGGGCGCCGCGGGTGCGGGTGCCGCGACACCCGCACCGAGCGCGATGGCCGGGGTGTGCGGCAGCAGCAGCCCGGGCAGATCGATCGGACCGGACAGTGCCGTGGTCGGCCTGGCCTCCGGGTCGATGCCGATGGTGGCGACCGGCGGGGTGCTGACGCCCATCAGGGCGCCCAGCTCACCGGGCAGCGCCACGATGGTGCCGACCGAGGTGCTCACCGAGGTGAGCATGAACTCGATGGTGGTGATGACATCGGAGACCGGCGTGGTCGAACCGGGCAGCCCGACGAGCAACGCGGGGACCGCAGCCACCGTCTGGTGGGTCGCATTGAGCACCGAGGCCACGGTGTTACCGACGGTGTGGGCGACGTCGGGCAGCTTGTCGTAGGACAGCGGGGCCTTGACCGACACCGGCCGGGCCGGCGGCGGGCCGGCCGGCTTGGGCTTGGGGGTGCTGGAGTTGTTGGCCAGCGGGGTGATCGCCGGTTGAACGGCGGGCTGCTGCTCGGGCGCGACCACCTCGGGATCGGTGACGACGGTCTCGGGCGCGGTGAGCTCGAGCTCGGTCGGGGTGGCGGAGGAGTCCGGAATGGTCGGGAGGGTGGTACGCGGACGGCCACCGAAGCCGGGCTGGGGGCGCTGGGCCGTCCACGGGCCGATCGTGCTGCGCACGCTGGTGAGCGACTGCCGCAATGATGCGCGCAGACCGGCACCGAGGTCGTTGCCGGATTTCGCGGTACCGCCCGTGGTGCCGGAGCTCTCGCCCTGCCCGGAGGTACCGGTGGAACCCGACGTGCCGCCGGAATCGGTGTCGGCAAGCGCCACGGCCGTGGGACCGCCGACCAAAAGCATGGTGGACAGCACACCGGCGCCCACCGCGCTCCGCACGCCCGCCCTGCTCACAGCGTCCCCGTCATAACGTCGCCATTTCGTCCTCGCACCGGCAAAAGGCCCGGTCCACGGTCAGCAAATCACCAATATGCCATTAGACCATGCAATAAGTCCTACCGGCAGGAAAAATGTTCGACGCCGTCAATCAATCAGGGAAATCTCAGGCATCGCGCACGCAACCAGGTGGTGTATCGCGTACCGGGGTGCCGGTGTTACGGAGCGCGGTGGCTGCCGGGAGCCCCCGGCGGAGGCACCGGAGCACCGCCCAGCGCCTGCGTCTGGGTGGGCGCCTCCAGGGGTTCGGAAGGCGCCGAGCCCAGCGGCGGCACGGACTTTCGCGCCTCCGCCTCGGCCAGGGCCACCGCCCGGGCGATCTCCGGGTCGGTTTGGGTGTTGAACCAGTCCGCGACCTCTTCGGCGTCGTCCTCAGCGGACTTGGGTGAGTCGTCTGCCGGCGACGGGGTGTACCGGAACACACCGTCCTCCCCCGGCGCCCCGAGCAGCTTGGTGAAACCCTGCAGCGCGGATCCGAAATCACTGGGCACCAGCCACACCTTGTTGGCCTCGCCCTTGGCCATCAACGGCAGCGTCTGCAGGTACTGGTAGGCCAGCATCTCCGGGGTGGGACGGCCGTTCTTGATCGCCGCGAAGGTCTTCTCGATGGCCTTCGCCTGGCCCTGCGCCTGCAGGTATGCGGCGGCGCGTTCACCCTGCGCGCGCAGCATGCGGGACTGCCGGTCGGCCTCGGCGGCCAAGATCGCCGCCTGCTTGGCGCCTTCGGCCGACAGGATCTGTGCCTGCTTCTGCCCCTCGGCCGCCTTGATCGCGGCTTCCCGGCTGCCCTCGGCGGTCAGGATCATGGCGCGCTTCTCCCGGTCGGCGCGCATCTGCTTTTCCATCGAGTCCTGGATGGACGGCGGCGGGTCGATGCTGCGCAGCTCGACCCGGGCCACCCGCAGGCCCCACCGGCCGGTGGCCTCGTCGAGCACCCCGCGCAGCTGTCCATTGATGGAATCGCGTGAGGTCAGGGTCTGCTCCAGCGTCATCCCGCCGACGACGTTGCGCAGCGTGGTGGTGGCCAGCTGCTCGACGCCGACGATGTAGTTGCTGATCTGGTAGACCGCCTTGGCCGGGTCGGTGACCTGGAAGTAGACGACGGTGTCGATGTTGACCGTCAGGTTGTCCTCGGTGATCACCGGCTGCGGCGGGAAGGACACCACCCGCTCCCGCAGGTCCACCCGGGCCCGGATCTTGTCCACGAACGGCAGCAGCAGTGTCAGCTGTCCGGACACCGTCTTGCTGTAGCGGCCGAGGCGCTCGATCACCGCGGCCTCGGCCTGCGGGATGAGCGCCACCGATTTGGCGACCACCACCACGGCAAAAATCACAAAGACCACAAGCAGTACGAGACCTACGAACGCACCGTCCATGACGACTCCCCTCCAGATCCAGTTTCGACTGCTGTTGCTCAGATGCCCCGGTAGACCACCGCGGTGGCACCGTCGATGTGCACGACGGTCACCCGGTCACCCGGTTCGAACACATCGTTGTCGTTGAGGGGCCGTGCCGTCCACACTTCGCCGTCAAGTTTCACCTGGCCGTCGTGCTGGGACACCTGGGAGAGCACCAGCGCGCCCTTGCCCTCCAGCGCCTTGGCCGGATCCAGCAGGCCGGTGTTCGACTCCATCCGCTTACGCAGCACGGGCCGCACCACGACGAGCAACAGCAACGAGACGACCAGGAACACGGCGCCGTCCGCCCAGATCGGCCAGTCGAACACGAAACCCGCGCCGGCGGCGGCCAGCGCGCCACCGCTGAGCATCAGGAGGAACAGGTCACCGGTCAGAGCTTCGGCGCCTGCCAGTCCCAGCGCTGCGACCAGCCATATCCATGCGGGCATGTGTGTCAGCGTAGCGAATCCGGCCGTATCTGCGACCGACAACTACACTGCCAGAACTATGTGGTGTCCGAGCGCTTCGCTGACGGTCTGGGTCAACGCCTGGCTTGCGGGCGTCGCCGCGCCCGACGATGTGCTCGACGCGCTATCCCAGTGGGCGCCAAAGCATTCCGTCACCGCCTACGATTCGGTGGCGGCGGGCTCCACCGGCCTGCCGTGGCCGGACCTGCACCACGCCGGAACCATGTCACTGCTGCAGACGATGCGGACCGCCGCCGGGCCGCCGCAGGGGGCGCCGCCGCTGACGCTGGTGCTGCCGGTCCCCGGCGATGTCCGCGGGCTGCCGCCGGACACCCAGTTCCAGCGCGACGCCATCACCATGGGTGAGGCGATCCTCGTCGGCCAGGATCCCCGCCGCTCGGTCGGCATGGTGCCCGAGTACATCTACGAGGACGTCGACGACCCGGATTTCGAGCCGGACCCGGTATCGCTGGCGTGGACGGTCTATTCGGCCGGGACCGCGGCTGTCGTCGAGCACAGCGATCTCGGTGATGCCGAGTACACGTTGCGGTCGGCGGTGCGCTCGGCCGCCGACGCCCTCGGCGCGTTGAGCGCCGGCATCGGCGCCGCCGACATCGACGATCCGCGCGGCATGGTCGAGCAGCTGCTGGAGGCAACCCGATTGCACCGGGTGCCCGATCACGCGCCGGAACGCGCGCTGCGGGTGCTGGAGAACGCGGCCCATGTGGACGCGATCATCACCGCCAGCTCCGGACTGATGCCGATCGGGCTTCAGACCAGTTCGGAGATACGCATCGCCTCGGACACCCTGCGGCCGTTGGCCTCGGTGGTGCGCACCGCCAGGCTCGCCGCCATCAGCGCGATCATGTACTCGGCCTGGGAGCGCTGACCGGCTCACAGGCCGGCGTGCAGAAGGCCCCGTCCACACTGCTGCCGTAACCCGGAACTGGTTGCGGCCCTGCGACTCTGGCCGGCTCGCCACCCAGGCGGAGCTCGTCGATCAGCCCGACGACCAGCTCGGCGAAACGGCGTTGGGCGTTCGGCGTGCTGGCCCGTGCCAGTGCAACCCCGGCGGCCTCGGCCTGTTCGGCGAGTTCGTTGTCGAGGTCCCACACCACCTCGATGTGGTCGGCGACGAATCCGATCGGACACGCGATGACGGCCTTGATTCCCTGCCCGACGAGGATCTCGAGATGATCGCCCACATCGGGTTCCAGCCAGGGCACCTGCGGTGGACCGGACCGGGACTGCCAGACGACGTCGAAATCCTGATAGCCGGCCGCGGCGGCCACCAGTTGCGATGCGTAGCGGACCTGACGCTCGTAGAGGTCGGTGCCGCACCGTGATGCGGCCCGCAGCGGTATCGAGTGTGCGGTGAACACCAGTCGCGCCCCGGCGCGCAGGTCCTCCGGAAGTGTCGCTGCGGCATCGGAAATGGCGTCGGCGAACATCCGCACGAACAGCGGGTGGTCGAAGTACTGGCGCAACTTCACCAGTTCCGGTGCCGACTCGCCCACCGCGGCACGCGCTCTGGTGATGTCCTCCTGATACTGCGCGCACCCGGAGTAGCCACCCCAGGCCGAGGTGGAGAACACCGCAGCACGCCGAACACCGTTGTCGCGCATGGCCGCAACGGTGTCCTCGACGTAGGGCTCCCAGTTGCGGTTGCCGAAGTACACCGGCAGGTCGGTGACCGCCTCGATCTGCTCGATGAGCGCGCGGTTGATGCCGTTGATGGGCGACACACCGCCGAAGTGCAGATAGTGCTCGGCCACCGCCTCCAGACGCTCACGCGGGATACCCCGGCCCCGGGTGACGTTCTCCAGAAAGGGCATCACCTGCTCGGGGCCCTCCGGCCCTCCGAAGGAGAGCAGCAGCAGGGCATCAAACTCCACGTCCGACCCCGCTACAGCAGCTGGGTGTGGGCGCCGCCGTCGGCGTAGATGATGGTGCCGGTGGTGGCGGGCAGCCAGTCCGACAGCAGCGCGCAGACCGTCTTGGCGACCGGGGTCGGATCCTTCATGTTCCAGCCGACCGGTGCGCGCTGATCCCAGCCCTCTTCGAGCAGACGCATCTGATCGCCGGCCTCGGCACCCAGCGCGCCGCCGACGATGGCGCTCATGGCCAACGTCCGGATGGGCCCGGCGGCAACGAGATTGGAGCGCACCCCGAACGGTCCCGCCTCACGGGCAACGAAGCGGTTCACCGACTCCAGCGCGCTCTTGGCGACCGTCATCCAGTTGTAGGCCGGCATCGCCCGGGTGGGGTCGAAGTCCATGCCGACGATGCTGCCGCCGCTGTTGAGCACCGGAAGGGTCGCCTTGGCCAGCGAGGCATAGGAGTACGCCGAGATGTGGATGCCCTTGGCGACGTCCTCGTAGGGCGCGTCGAAGAACGGGTTGACACCCATGCCGGTCTGCGGCATGAACCCGATGGAGTGCACCACGCCGTCGAGCTTGTTGCCCTCGCCGATCACCTCGGTGACGCGGCCGGCCAGCGAGTCGAGGTGTTCGGAATTCTGCACGTCGAGCTCGAGCAGCGGTGCCGGGTTGGGCAGCCGGTCGGCGATGCGCTGGATCAGCTTCATCCGGTCGAATCCGGTCAGCACCAGTTCCGCGCCGGCCTCCTGGGCCTGCTTGGCGATGTGGAACGCGATCGAACTGTCGGTGATGATCCCGGTGACCAGGATGCGTTTGCCTTCGAGAAAGCCAGTCATTGGTAAGTCCTTATCTCTTCTAGTGGCCCATGCCCATGCCGCCATCCACAGGGATGACCGCGCCGGCGATGTAGCTTGCGTCTTCGGAAGCAAGGAAGCTGACCGCTCCGGCCACTTCCTCGCCGGTGCCGACCCGCTTGGCGGGGATGAATTCGAGCGCACCCTCCTGGATGCGCTCGTCCAGCGCCCGGGTCATCTCGGTGTCGATGTAGCCGGGGGCGACGACGTTCGCGGTGACACCGGCCTTGGACAGCTCACGTGAGATGGACCGCGCCATGCCGATCAGACCGGCCTTGGCGGCGGCGTAGTTGGCCTGGTTGCCGATACCCCACATACCCGAGACCGAGCCGATGAAGATGATCCGGCCGAAACGCTTGCGCTGCATGCTGCGCGAGGCCCGCTGGGCCACCCGGAACGCGCCGGTGAGGTTGGCGTTGATGACGTTCTCGAAGCGCTCCTCGGTCATCCGGATGAGGAACGCGTCCTGCGAGATACCGGCGTTGGACACCAGCACCTCGACCGGGCCCTGGTGCTCCTCGACCTCTTTGAACGCACGGTCGACGGCCGCGCTGTCGGTGACGTCACAGACGACGCCGAACAGTCCTTCGGGTGCACCGGAGCCGCGGTGGGTCACCGCGACCTTGTGCCCGTCGGCGGCCAGTCGCTGCGCGATGGCCAGACCGATCCCCCGGTTTCCACCGGTGACCAGCACCGAACGGGACACGAAGGGCGGACGGCCAACGGGCGCTGCGGCGGCACTTTCCGTGGCGGCAGTATCACTCATGACCGCCAACTTATCGTCTGACCGGCGCGGTCCCGAAATCGCATCGCCGCCGCGTCCACCCGGATGTGCGCCGAGTTCACGGAAGATGGACGGCGCTCACGCCGTGAGTGGCGTTCAGCCGCGCCGCGTCACGACCGGGTGGCGCGCCGAACATCCTGCGGTACTCCCGGCTGAACTGGGTGGGGCTGTCGTACCCGACGAGGTGCCCGACACCGGCGATGTCGCCGGGTTGCGCGACCAGCAGCGCCCGGGCCTCCTGCAGGCGGATGCGCTTCTGGAACTGCAGTGGGCTCATCTCGGTGACGGCGCGGAAATTCCGGTGGTACGCGGACGGACTCATCCCGGCCATCGCGGCGAGGTCGGCGATGCGCAACGGMTCRGCATAGTTCTCCCGGATCCAGCGAATCGTCCGGTTGATATAGGTCAATCCGCTTCCCGCCGAACCGATCTGGGCCACCACGCCGGCGTGTGGCCCGCGCAGCAGCCGCCACAGGATCTCCTGCTCGATCAGCGGGCCCAGCACGGCGGCGTCGGCGGGGTGCTCGAGCAGCCGCACCATCCGCAGCACCGCGTCGAGCAGCTCCGGATCGGCCCGGCCGGTCGCCATGGCGGTCTGCGTGCCGGACCGCCGGGGCGCGCTGGTCTCGTGCAACAGCAGCTCCGCGATGGCCGGCGCCCGCAGCACCAGTCCGACCGCCAGCGCCGGGGCCTGCGCACCGCAATCGAAGAAATGTCCGCTGACCGGCAGTTGCGCGGTGACCACCAGGATCTCCCCGCCCCGGTACTCGACGACCCGGTCCCCCAGCAGCAGGCGCTTGCCGCCCCGCACCATCACCACGAGCAGCGGTTCGGTCAATGAGTACTCCGGCGACGTGTCGGTCACGCTGGACACCAGCAGGCCGTCGATCGCGGTGGTCATATCCGGCCGGGCGTGCGCAGTGATGAGCGCTTCCAATTCGACCAGCGGAGTGTCTGACACAGCCCAATAGTGTCAAAGACAGCAGGATCAGGCAAGAGCGCGGCAGGATCGGTCTACCCCGCCAGACGCCCGGACGGTTGCATGGGAGTGGTACATCCGAACATCTCCAAGGAGACCACCATGACACTGGACAACTACCTCACCCTCGGCCGTTCCGGCCTGCGCGTCAGCCCATTTGCATTGGGGGCCATGACCTTCGGGGAAGACGCCGGCGGCGCCGGCTGCAGCGTCGCCGAATCGGAGACCATCCTGGACGCCTACCTCGATCGCGGCGGGAACTTCGTGGACACCGCGAACTTCTACACCAACGGGCACTCCGAGAAGATCCTCGGCGACTACTTCCACCATCGCCCGCAGCGGCGCGATCGTGTGGTCCTGGCCACCAAGTTCTTCACCAACATGTCTCCCGGCGATCCGAACGGCGGGGGCGCCGGTCGACGCTCGATCATCGGCCAGCTCGAACAGAGCCTGCGCCGGCTGCGCACCGACCACATCGACCTCTACTGGCTGCACAACTGGGACCGGCACACCCCGATCGAGGAGACCATGCGCGCCCTCGACGACCTGGTGCGCGACGGCAAGATCCGCTACCTCGGGTTCTCCAACATCCCGTCCTGGGTCACCGCGCAGGCCCAGACGATGGCGGTACTGAAATCCTGGACCCCGCTGATCGCGCTGCAACTCGAATACTCGCTGCTGGCCCGTGATGTGGAGGGTGAGGCGGTGCCGCTGGCACTGGACCAGGACCTCGCGCTGGTGAGTTGGAGCCCGCTGCGCAACGGTTTCCTGTCCGGCAAGTACCGGCGCGGCCTGGACGTCGGTGATTCCGCGCGGGCCGCCTACGTGGGCGCACCCAGCGATGCCGAATACGACGTCATCGACACCGTCACCGCCGTCGCAGAGGAGCTCGACACCACCGCCGCGGCGGTGGCGCTGGCCTGGCTACGGTCGCGGCCGGGCACGGTGATCCCGATCGTCGGCGCCCGGCGGCTGGCCCACCTGGAGGGCAATCTGGCCGGGCTGGACGTGCAGTTGCGCGCCGATCAGGTGCGCCGCCTCGATGAGGTGTCGGCCTTCGCGATGACCCACCACCCCGCCATCGAGGACTCGCTGCGGATGGCCCTGCAGTTCGCGGGCACCACGATCGACGGTGCGGCGAGCGGTGAGTATCCGCCACTGCAGGCCGGCACCGCCCGGTACTAGCCCGGCAGGCGACGGTTGATCAGCAGCGCCGCCAGGGCGGCCAACGCCAGCACCAGCGCACCGAGCCGCAGCCAGCCGACGCTGGCGTCGCCCTTGATGGTCTCGTAGCCGATCTGCTGCTGCAGCGAACTGAAGACCGCCTTGAGCTGTTCGAGGCTGGATGCGGTGAAGGCCTCGCCGCCGGAGAGGTCGGCGATCTTCTTGAGCATCTCGTCGTCGACGGGCACCGGCTGGCGCTGGTCGTTGATCTCCACGTAGCCGTACGGGGTGCCGAAGGACACCGTCGAGATGGGCACGCCCTGGTCCTTGGCGGTGCGGGCGGCGGTGTAGGCGCCCTTGGGGTTGTCCGGATTCGACGGCACGGTTTCCTTACCGTCGGACATCAGCACCACCCGCGCCGGCGGCGGTTCGTCGCCGCCGCCGATCACCGCACCGACGGTGGCGATCGCCTGCAGCGCGGTGAAGATGCCTTCACCGGTGGCGGTGCGATCGGCCAGCTGCAGCTTGTCGATGCCGTTCTTGGTGGCCTCGCGGTTGGTGGTCGGCGAGACCAGCACGGTGGCGGTGCCGGCGTAGGCGATCAGTCCGAGATTGATACCCGGGGTCAGCTGATCGGCGAACTGCTTGGCGGCTTCCTGGGCGGCGACCAGCCGGCTCGGGGCGACATCGGTGGCCCGCATCGACTGCGAGACGTCGATGACGAGCATCACCACGGCCCGGTTGCGCGGGATCCGCACATCGTTGGTCGGCCCGGCCATCGCGACGGTCAACAGCACCAGCGCGGACACCAGCAGGATCGCCGGCAGATGGCGCCACCGGGTGGGCTGCTTGGGCGCGACGGTTTCCAGCAGCTCCATGTTGGCGAAGCGCAGGATCCGCTTCTCGCGTGCCCGCTGGACCACGATGTAGAGGCCGACCAGTCCCAGTACAGCCAGCAGGAACAGGAAGAACCACTTGTGTTCGAAGCCCGACAGGCTCATCGGTCCGAGCAACGGCAAAGTCATGTGCAGCTTGTCATTTCAGTCTCGTAGTCTCGCTACCGGCCACCGGCCAGGGCGCCCCGGCGTCGGTTGGCCACGAAACGGACCACATCGGCGATCCAGTCCCGGTCGGTACGCAGGGTCAGCAGCGGCGCGCCACAGCGCCGCAGGGTACGGGCGACCTCGGCGCGGTGTGCCGCGGAGGCGCGCGCGAAATCGTCGCGCAACTTCTCGTCGATGGTGAACTCACGGGTGACCCCGGTCTCGGTGTCCTGCAGGATCACATCACCGATATCGGGCAGTTCCACATCCCGCGGGTCGATGATCTCGATGCCGAGCACC
Source organism: Mycobacterium sp. P4_H6 (assembly GCF_056400845.1). NCBI lineage: Bacteria > Bacillati > Actinomycetota > Actinomycetes > Mycobacteriales > Mycobacteriaceae > Mycobacterium > Mycobacterium sp. P4_H6. Next base: position 20,818 of record NZ_JBFUKN010000095.1, read on the forward strand.
TCGTGCCGCGCGGCGATGGCCCGCAGTGGCCGCATCCAGTCGATCGGGCCGAGGAAGTCGCTGATGACGACGGCCATGCCGCGCCGGCGTTCGGGACGGCGCAGTGCGTCGATGGTGGCGGCCAGGTCACCACGCACCCCGGGCGGTGCCTGCGGCGTGGTGGCGATGGCACGAAGGAGTTCCTGCTCGTGCAGTCGGCCCGAGAGCGCCGGGACCCGCCGCAGCGTGTCACCGTTGGAGATCAGCGCACCGATCCGGTTGCCGCCGCCGCTGTTGAGAAACGTGATGGCCGCGGCCGCAGCCACCGCCAGATCGCGCTTCTCGCACCCGGTGGTCCCGAAGTCCAGACTCGCCGAGACGTCGACCACCAACCAGGTTTCCAGCTCGCGGTCGGCGATCATCTGCCGCACGTGTGGGTGGGTGGTCCGCGCGGTCACCGACCAGTCCATCCGGCGCACATCGTCGCCGGGCTGGTACATCCGCGACTCCCCCGGCTCCGACCCCGGGCCGGGGATCAGGCCGAGGTGATCGCCGTGCAACACCCCGTCGAGCTTGCGGCGCACTGTCAGCTCGAGCTTGCGCAGCGCCGCGGTCAGTGCAGGGTCGCGGATCTCACCACGCTTGAGCGAGGGCAGGTCGACCGCGCGACCGCCGGTGCTGGTCACCGACCGCCGGCCGCCGCGGCGGCAGGCACCCCGGGAGGCGCCGAATGACCCTGCTGCGGAATCGCATTCACCTGCGGCAGACCGACGGTCTGCATGATCCGGTTGATCACCGTCTCCGCGGAGACCTCGTCGGCCAGCGCGTCGTAGGTGAGCACCAGACGGTGACGCAGCACGTCCGGGATGACCTCGACGACGTCCTGCGGGACGACGTAGTCACGCCCGCGCACCAGCGCCAGGGCGCGGGAGGCGGCGATGATGCCCAGCGAGGCACGCGGTGACGCGCCGTAGGCGATCCAGGACTTGGCGTCGGGCATACCGAACTTCTCCGGTTCGCGGGTCGCGGTGACGATGCGCACCACGTAGTCGACCAGCGCGTGGTGCACGAAGTTGTTCGCCGCGACCTCCTGCAGGCGCAGCAGATCCCCGGTGTTCAGGATCTGCTTGGGCTCAGGCGGTTTCACGCCCATCCGGTAGATGATCTCGCGCTCTTCCTCCGGCGACGGGTAGTCGACGTTGAGCTTGAACAGGAACCGGTCACGCTGCGCCTCGGGCAGCTGGTACACGCCCTCCTGCTCGATCGGGTTCTGGGTGGCCATCACCAGGAACGGGGACGGCAGCGGGAATGTCTTGCCGCCGATGGAGATCTTGCGCTCGGCCATGACCTCCAGCAGCGCGGACTGCACCTTGGCCGGGGCGCGGTTGATCTCGTCGGCGAGCAGGAAGTTGACGACGACGGGGCCGAGTTCGATGTCGAACGCCTCCTGGCCCTGCCGGTAGATGCGGGTACCGACGATGTCGGTGGGCACCAGGTCGGGGGTGAATTGGATGCGCGCGAAGGTGCCGCCGACCACCTTGGCGAAGGTCTCCACGGCGAGGGTCTTGGCCACACCGGGCACACCTTCGAGCAGGACGTGGCCCTTGGCGAGCAGACCGACCAGCATGCGTTCGAGCAGCTGATCCTGCCCGACGATGATGCGCTTGACCTCGAAGAGGGCCCGCTCAAGGGTGTGGACCTCGTTCTGCAGGTTCGCATTGGCGGGCGGTGCGCTCTGCGTGCCGGGCGGGTAACCCTGCGTCGGGGYCGGGCCTGCGTAGCCTCCGGCGCCCTGCGGCGGCCCACTCGGTGACGTCATCTAGCTTCCTCCCACGGTCGTTCGATACAAACTCGCTGGTATTCGCCGACGTCCACCGAGGCGGCGGGGCGTCCGCCGTCAACTATTCCAGGCAGTTCGGAATCCGTCGACGTCGCCCGCCCGCGCGGCGGGGCGTCAGGACTCGATGATACGAACCAGGTGCGGTGACATCCCGGCGGTGCGCAACGGGCTGACGGTCACCTTTTCGGCGCTGCCGGAGGCCTCCAGCATCTTCCCGCCGCCCAGATAGATGGCCACGTGCTGGCTGCCGCCGGGGCCCCAGAAGATGAGGTCGCCTCGCTTGGCCTGAGACGGCGCGATCGCGCGGCCGGTGTTGTACTGGTCGCCGGAGTACTTCGGGATCTGCACGCCGACGCCGGCGAAGGCGTACCGGGTGAAGCCCGAGCAGTCGTAGCCCATCTTCCCGGCGTCATAGTCCACGCCGGGGCCGGGGCCGGTCAGGGTGCCACCGCCCCACGAGTAGGGCACCCCGATCTGGGACCCGCCGCGCCGGATGACGTATTCGATGGCGGCCGGACCGCGCACCCGGGCGCCGGTGGGCAGTCCGCCCGCGGCCGGTGTGGGCGCCAACCCGATGCTCTGCAGGAACTTCGAGCCCAGGCTCTGCGTGGTCTCCAGGGCGATCTTGCTCACCTGGAACGAGGCGTTCGCGATCGCGACCGGGTCGCCGGGCGCACCCGAACTCGGGTGGGCGGGCAGAGTCGGATCCCATTCCCCGGGAGCCGCAGCTGCCGGCACCGCGGCACCGAGCGCAATCGCCGCCACGACGGTCAGCGTGGCCAGCAGCCTGCTGAGGCGTGAGTTTCGAAAGTTCCTGGAAGCCTTCACGAACACAGAAATCCCAACGTTTTTAATACTCGATGTAGCGGACGGCGTGCGGGGTCATACCGCTGGTGCGCACCGGCGAGACCTTCACGTGCGAGCCGGTGTAGGGGGCCTCCAGCATCTGGTTGTTGCCGAGGTAGATGGCCACGTGCTGGCTGCCTCCCGGCCCCCAGAACAGCACATCGCCGCGGCGCATCTGCGATGTCGGGATCTTGCGGCCCATGTCGTACTGCGATCCCGAGTAGTGCGGCAACTTGATGCCCACCCCGGCGAAGGCGTAGAGCACCAGCCCCGAGCAGTCGAAACCGACTGTGCCGGAGCCCGAATCGATGCCGTTGCTCTTGCCTGCGGCATTTCCGCCGCCCCACGAGTAGGGCACACCGATCTGCGACATGGCGCGTTTGATGACGAACTCCGAGGCCGCCTGGCCGTGTACCCGCGGGATCGCACCGTTGGTGAATCCGGTTGGGGTGGGCAGGATGCCGAGCTTCTGCAGGAAGGTGCGGCCCATGTTCGCGGTCAACTGGGCCGAGGTCTGCATGATGCCGAGGATCGCGTTGATGATCGCGATGGGGTCACCGCTGACGAACGCACTCGGGATCGCGGGCAGGGTCAGGTCCCACTGGCTGGACTGCGCTCCGGGCGCCGCTCCGGGCTTGCGGTCCCAGTCCGCGGCGGCGGGGGTGGCCGCGGGTGCCGCGCCGGCACCCGGCGCTGCCG
>NZ_JBFUKN010000096.1:0-23996 GCF_056400845.1 Mycobacterium sp. P4_H6
CATCAGGCCGATCAGCATCGACCCCGAGTCGCCCATGAAGATCTTCGCGCGGTGGAAGTTGTGCGGCAGAAATCCCAGACACGCACCGGCGAGTACCACCGAGATCATGGCCGGCGGGTAGAACAGCACATCGCCACCGTGATCGCGGAGCAGGCCCACCGAGAAGATGCAGATGGCCAGGGCGGTGATCAGACCGAGCCCGGCGGCCAGACCGTCGAGACCGTCGACGAAGTTCATGGCGTTGACGATGGAGACCGTCAACGCCAGCGTGAGCAGGATCGAGGTGACCTGATCCAGCACGATGGTGCCGACGCCGCCGATCGGGATGTACAGCACACTCCACGCCACCCCCATGGTGACCAGCACGCTGGCAGCGGTGATCTGGCCGGCGAATTTGGTCAGCGCGTCCAGGCCCCACCGGTCGTCGATGAGGCCGACCAGCATGATGAGTCCGCCGGCGACCACCACCGCGGGCATACCGGTCGAATACACGAACCCGCGATTGAGCGCGGGCAGCTGGGACGCCAGCAGCACCGCGACCACCACACCGATGTAGATCGCCAGCCCGCCCATTCGTGGCGTGGGCGCTACGTGCACATCGCGTTCGCGCGGGTAGGCGACCGCCCCGACCCGGATGGCCAGCACCCGGACCCAGCCGGTCGCGAAGTAGGTGATGATGGCGGCGGTGAGCCCGACGAGCGCGAGTTCGCGCAGCGGGACGCCCGCGCCGCGGTCCGACAGGGCGAGCAGACCGTCAGCCATCCAGACCGATTCGCTCACCACGGGGTGAACCGTACGCGAAGAGGCTGTGGCCTAAGGGGTGGTCCCACGGGTGTCCTCGGGTGTGAGTGCGTCGGCTTCCACGCCGAGTACCCGGGCGACGTCGGCAACCGAGACCGGGCCTTCCCGCAGCACCCGCGGCTGTGCGCCGGACACATCCACGATCGTGGAGGCCGCCCCCTGTGGCGACGGTCCCCCGTCGAGGTACACCTCGACCCGCGCGCCCAGCTGGGCCTGCGCATCCGCGGCGGTGACCGCGGCCGGGAAACCGGAGATGTTCGCACTGGAGACGGCCATCGGGCCGACCTCGCGCAGCAGTTCGATGGCCACCGGCTGCAGCGGCATGCGGAGCATGACGGTGTTGTTGGCGTCGCCGAGGTCCCAGTGCAGCGACGGGGCGTGGCGGACCACCAGGCTCAGCGCGCCCGGCCAGAAGGCCTGGATGAGCTCACGCGCAGCAGGCGGCACCGCATAGACCAGTCCGTCGATGGTGTGCCAGGAGCCGACGAGCACGCCGACCGGCATATCGCGCCCCCGGTTCTTGGCCGCGAGCAACGCGGTCACCGCTTCGCTGTTGAAGGCGTCCGCGCCGATGCCGTAGACGGTGTCGGTGGGCAGCACGACCAGTCCCCCGCCCTTGACGGCGCTGATCGCCGACGTGAGGCCGGTGGCCCGCTGTTCGGGGTCCGCACAGTCGAAGAGCTGGCTCATGCCATTCAGCTTCTCACCGCGGTGACGAACCGGTGCCGACCGGCCAGGTCGCGGCGTGCCGCGACATCGGTGAAGACGCCGGCGGCGCCGAAGAGCTCGACGGTGGCCGCCGACGTGGTGTCGTCATGCTCGACCCCCACCTGCCCGCCGGGCCGCAGCAGCCGCGACACGAGCTCGACGATCGGGGCGATGACAGCCATCCCGTCGGCGCCGCCGAACAGCGCGACGTGCGGATCATGTTCTGCCACTTCGGGTTCCAGTTCTGCACCGTCGGGAATATAGGGCGGATTCGCGACCACCAGATCGACCTTGCCGCTGAGGTCGGCCAGCACATCGCGGTCGGTGACATCGGCGTGCACCAATTCCACCGCCGTGCCGTCCACATTGGTGCCGGCGTAGCGCAGCGCCTGCTCGGAGCGCTCCACCGCGATGACGCGGGCGTCGGGTCGGTAGGAGGCCAGGGCGAGTGCGAGCGCGCCCGAACCCGTGCACAGGTCCACGATCACGCCGCCGGGCGGGACGGGGACCGCCTGCGCCCATTCCAGCAGCGCCTCGGTCTCGGGCCGCGGGATGAACACCCCTGGCCCGACGGCCAGCGTCAGCGGACCGAAGGCGGCACTACCCAACAGGTGCTGCAACGGAATTCGCAGCGCGCGCTGCCCGACCAGGGCGCGGAATTCGTCCAGGAAACCGGGGCCCGGCTCGGCGAACATGAGCCGGCCGCGGTCGGTGCCGATCACATGGGCGGCCAGCTGTTCGGCATCGGTGCGCGCGGAGTCGACGCCGGCTGCGGCCAGCGCTGTGGCCGCGTCCGAGATCGCCTGCTGCAGCGCGTTCATCACGCCTGCTGAAGGCGCGCCTGCTTGTCGGCGGCCGCGAGAGCGTCCAGCAGCGCATCCATGTCGCCGTCGAGCACCTGGTCGAGGTTGTGCGACTTGAAGTTGATGCGGTGGTCGGCGATCCGGTTCTCCGGGTAGTTGTACGTGCGGATCCGTTCGCTGCGGTCGACGGTGCGGATCTGGCTGGCGCGGTCCGCCGAGGCGTCCGCGGAGGCCTGCTCCTCGGCCAGTGCCTGCAGCCGGGCCGCGAGCACCACCATGGCGCGCGCCTTGTTCTGCAGCTGGCTGCGCTCGTTCTGGCAGGTGACGACAATGCCGGTGGGCAGGTGGGTGATGCGGACCGCGGAGTCGGTGGTGTTGACGCCCTGGCCGCCCTTGCCCGAGGACCGGTAGACGTCGATGCGCAGATCGGAGTCGTCGATCTGAACGGCCTCGACGTCGTCGGGTTCGGGATAGACGAGCACGCCGGCGGCCGAGGTGTGCACCCGGCCTTGAGATTCGGTGACGGGCACGCGCTGCACGCGGTGCACACCGCCCTCGAATTTCATCCGCGACCAGACGCCGTCGGCGGAATCGCCCTTGCTCGCGATGGTGATGGTGGCGTCCTTGTAGCCGCCCAGATCCGACCACGTCTCGTCGAGCACGGTCACCGTCCAGCCGTGCCGCTCGGCGTACCGGATGTACATGCGGGCGAGGTCGGAGGCGAACAGTGCCGATTCCTCGCCGCCCTCACCGGATTTCACCTCGAGCACGACATCGTCGGCGTCGTGCGGATCGCGCGGGGCCAGCAGATCGGTGAGCCGGCCGTCGAGTTCGGCGGCACGTGCCTCGAGCTCGGGCACCTCGGCGGCGAACGCCTCGTCTTCGGCCGCCARCTCACGGGCGGYCTCCAGGTCGCCGCGGACCGTTTCCAGCTTGCGGTACGTCGAGACGATCGGCGAGATCTGCGCGAATCGGCGCCCGACGCGGCGGGCCGCACCGGCGTCCGCGTGCAGGCCGGGATCGGCGAGCTGGGTCTCCAGGTCGGCGTGCTCCGCGAGCAACGCCTCAATCGCGGGTGCGGTATCGGTCACCTGGACTCCTCAAAAACGGCCTGTAGACGCAAATCGGCGCCCGGTCCTGACACGTGTGCCAGGTTCGGGCGCCGATAGCTCAGCTAGTTGTCTKCAGCAGCCTTGGTGTCGCGCTTGCCGTAGCGCTTCTCGAAGCGGGCAACAYGGCCGCCGCTGTCGAGGATCTTCTGCTTGCCGGTGTAGAACGGGTGGCACTGCGAGCAGACCTCGACCACGATGTGGCCGTTGTCCTTGGTGCTGCGGGTCGTGAAGGTGTTACCGCAGCCGCAGACCACGTTGGTCTCGGCGTAAGTGGGGTGAATACCCGATTTCATGGCTTTTCCTCTGCAATCGTAGGCCGCCGGGTCGCCCGAGCCCAGACCTGGGAGTCTTCGAGCGTGAACCGGAACCGAGGGTCGACGGTGAATTATGCCAGGTCAACCGTCGAATGCGAAAACGCCTCACCACCGCCTGCTATTCCCGGGTGTCAGCCGTCTCCGCCCCGGGTAGCCGATAGACGGAAAGACCTCATCCGATCCGGAGAAACGAGGTGGGACCATGGAACTGCTCAAGACAGTCAGCCACGGCACCGTCGCCGCCGGCATCGCCGCCCTGATCGTCGGAGCCGGCTCGGCGGCAACGCCACCGCCACCCACGCCGCCGCCACCACCACCAGGCGTCGTGGTCACGGTGCCGCCACTGCCACCGCCCCCGCCGGCACCCACGCTGCCGTCGGTGATCTACGGCTGATCGACCACCTGGTAGCTCTGACCGTCGCGTTTCCAGATGCGGCGGCCTTGCGGTGCGGTGCCGAGGGCGACCAGTTCGCGTTTGAGGATCTTGTTGGTCGCGGTGCTGGGCAGGTCCTCGGCGATCCAGACGAAGCGCGGCCGCGCCTTGGGCGACAGGTCGGCCTGGGCGGCGAGGAACTCGGCGAATGCGGCCGGGGTGAGGTCGGCGTCGTCCTGTAGCACCATGGCCGCCATCACCTGATCGCCGACATGTTCGTCAGGGACGGGATACACCGCCACCCGGTTGATGGCGTCGAGTCGCAGCAGAATCCGCTCGATCGGGGCCGTCGTCAGGTTCTCGCCGTCGACCCGCATCCAGTCCGCCGTGCGGCCGGCCAGGTAGATCCAGCCGTCCTCGTCGCGGTAGGCGAGGTCACCGGACCAGTAGATGCCGCCGCGCAGCCGCTCCCCGGTGGCGCCGGGGTCGTTGTAGTAGCCGCGGAACAGCCCGCTGCCGGTGGTGTTGACCAACTCCCCCGTGGCGGCCTCGGCGTTCAGCAGGGCGCCGTTGGCATCGAAACGCGCGACCTCGCATTCCTGACCGGTCTCGGAGTTGTAGATCGCGACGCCCGGGAAGCCCTGGCCGATCGAGCCGGACGGGCAGTTCTCCAGCCTGGTGATGATCACGGCGGTCTCGGTGGAACCGAATCCGTCCCACACCGTGCACCCGAATCGTCGACCGAAGGCTTCGATGTCGCGGTCGGCGGCCTCGTTGCCGAACGCAACGCGCAACGGGTTGTCGGCGTCGTCCGGGCCTTCGGTGGTGGCCAGGATGTAGGCCAGCGGCTTGCCGACGTAGTTCATGTAGGTGGCGCCGTAGCGCCGGATGTCGGGCAGGAACGACGACGCCGAGAACGTCGCGGGCGCCATCGCCGCACCCGCGCCGAGCGCGACGCTCCATCCCGCGTAGACGGCGTTGGAGTGGAACAGCGGCATGGCCAGGTAACAGGTGTCCCGATCGCTCAGCTCGTAGCGCTGCACCAGGGCGCTGCCGGCGAACAGCACCGTCGAATGCGGCACCTCGACGGCCTTGGGTTCGCCGCTGGTACCCGAGGTGAAGATCATCATGAAGGTGTCGTCCGGCGCGCATTCCCGGTGCGGCGTGAGCTCAGGGGCCTCGGCGAGCAGCCGCGCCCACTGCCCTGCGGACGTGTCGATCACGGTGACGCCGGGCAGGTCCAGCCCGTCGAGCAGATGGCGGTGGTCGGCGTCGGTGAGCACGATCTGGACGTCGACCTTGGCGATGTCACGGGCCAGGGCGTCCCCGCGCCGGGTGGTGTTGATACCGCACAGCACGTAACCGCCGAGCCCGGCGGCGGCCAGGGCGGTGAGCATGCGCGGCGAGTTGCCCAGTAATGCGCCGACGTGCAGCGGTCGTGCGGGGTCGGCGAGGGCGATCAGAGCCGCGGCCTGGCGACCGGCGTCGGCGATGTGTTCGCGCCAGGTCCAGACGTCGTTGCCGTATTTGACCGCGACGGTGTCGCCCTCGGCCCGAGTGCGCAGCAGTTGTTGCAGGGTCTCCGCCATTCCCGGGGCACCTCCGTCTCGGTGAACAGATTCTGCGAACTGTCTACCATTGCTGGCCTGCTCCACCGTATCGGTGGGGTTGTTGGCAGAATGCAGCAACACGTCTGCTAATCCGCAGATCCCGACCATCGAGGAGCCCGCAAGTGCCCACCAGCACGGCCACCGTCCGCGATCGCCTGATCGATGCGGCCGAGGTGTGTCTGCACGCCAAGGGCATCCGGGCCACCACCGTCTCGGAGGTGGCCGAAACCGCAGGGGTGTCCCGGGGCTGGCTCTACCGGCACTTCCCGGACAAGGTCACCCTGCTCGGCGCCGCGATCGTGCGCCTCAACGAGGTGTACTGGTCGCAGGCACACGCGGTCCTCGAAGAGATCCAGGGACTCGACGAGCAGATCGTCGCGGGCATCCGGCACGGCCGCACCGCCTATGACGATCCGGGCGCCTTGCTGATGAAGCTGCGGGTCGACGAGCCCGAGGAGTTCGCCGCCTGCGCCGGCGCCGGCGTACAGGGCCTGGTGCCCGATCTGGCCGGATTCTGGTCGCGCTACTTGATCGCCGCACGGGACAGCGGCGAGATCCATTCCGATGTCGTCATCGACGAGGCTTCGGAATGGGTTGCCCGCATTGTGATTTCGTTGGCGACGGTGCCGGGCGAGACGCTGGATCCGACCGATTCGGCGCAGCTTCTCACCCATGTCCGGCGCTATCTGATCCCCGCGCTGCGCAGCGCTCCTACGGTCTAGCCGACTGGGTCGTCGGCGAAGCGGAACTCCCCCGCCGCGATGCGTTCCACCATGGCGGCTGTCCAGCCGGCGTGCGCGGCGAACGAGCCCCGCCACAGATCCAGCAGGTGCTGTGCATGCGGTGGCTCGCCGGGTTCGGGCCACAGCGACTTCATGTCCTGTAGCTGTTCGCCGATGTCGCGCGTGGTCTGCAGCTGGGTGCGCAACAGCGCGGCGACCGTACTGCGGGGCAGGCAGCGCATGAACGCGATGCCCGCGCCGAGCTCCTCGATACCCGGACTGACCAGTGCGCTCTGCAGGAGCCGGCGGAACTCCTCGACACCGGCCTCGGTGATCGCATAGGAGACCCGGCTGGGGCCGCGCGGGCTGCTCGCGGGTTCGGCGGCGCGCAACAGCCCTTCCCTGGTGAGCTGTTTGACCGCGTGATAGATCGACGGCGGCTTGACCGCCGTCCAGGTGTCGACGCGCCACGACATCAGTTCCTTGTGGATGGCGTAGCCGTGCATGCCGTCGCGGTCGGCATGGGTGTGCACCATGCCGAGCACCAGCAGTCGGACGGTGGGTGCGGTTACGCCAGCCATTGCCTCAGTGTGGCGATGGCCCCGAGTTCCAGGGCGATGGCCTCGCGTTCGGCGCCGGTGAGCGCCATCGCCTCCAGCGCCGCAGCGGCGGAGGCTTCGGCCTCGGGGTCGGCGAGCGCGATGGCGAGTTCCACCCGGTCGGCCAGGGCGCGGGCAAGATCCACCCGGCTCGCCGTGTCGCGGTGTCGCTGCAACGCGGTGTCCAGCGCGCGGGCGGCCAGTTCGTCGTCGTTCTTGAAATCCCGGAAGATCCGCACATTGTCGTGCGCCTTGGCCAGCCCCGTGAGCGCCGTCGAACCGCCGTACTCGATGTCCTCTTCGGCGCGGTTGATGAAGACGATGCAGTTTCCGGAGGGGTCCAGGATCTGGAATCGGCTCTGGCCGGGGCGGAGTCGTTCGATGCGGGGTAGGCCCGTGGCGGGGACGCGCCCGTAACGCCGGCGTAGGCGGGCACTGAACGCGTCGTGATACTCGGCGACCCCGTCGACGAAGAACAGGCAGCCGCCGCTCAGTTCGTGGCTGATGTCGAGGCCGGGCGCCGCCTCCTTGAAGTGCAGGTCGACACCGTCGAAGGTGAACGCGAGGTAGAGGTACGGCTTGGTCTGCTGATCGGAGGTGTCGAAGCCGAGCGTTTCGTAGAACTCCACGGTCGATTCGGGCGCGACGCAGGGCAGCAGCGGGACGGTGGTGGCGGGCACACTCCCAGAGTACTCAACTTTGACTAGCGATACCTTCCGTCCTGGCGAGCAGACACAAATGGCCCCGTTTCGCAGGGGAAACGGGGCCATTCGTGACTGCTCGCGCAGCGGGGATCAGTCGTTGTCGCTGTTTCCGCCCGGGGTGTTCTTGGAGACCTGGACCAGGAACTCGTAGTTGGTCTTGGTCTTGCGCAGCTGGCTCATCAGCAGGTCGATGGCCTGATGCGGATCCAGACCCGACAGCACCCGACGCAGCTTGTGCACCACCGCGAACTCGTCGGCACCCAGCAGCAACTCGTCCTTACGGGTACCCGACGGGTTGACGTCGACGGCCGGGAACACACGCCGCTCGGCGATCTTGCGGTCCAGCTTGAGCTCGGCGTTACCGGTGCCCTTGAACTCCTCGAAGATCACGGTGTCACCGGTGGAGCCGGTCTCGACCATGGCCGTGGCGATGATCGTCAGCGAGCCACCGAACTCGATGTTGCGCGCCGCGCCCAGAAAACGCTTGGGCGGGTACAGCGCGGTCGAGTCGACACCACCGGACAGGATGCGGCCCGATGCCGGCGACGCGTTGTTGTACGCGCGGCCCAGGCGGGTGATCGAGTCCAGCAGTACCACCACGTCCTTGCCCTGCTCGACCAGGCGCTTGGCCCGCTCGATGGCCAGTTCGGCGGCCTGGGTGTGGTCTGACGGCGGACGGTCGAACGTCGAGGCGATGACCTCGCCGACCACCGAACGCTGCATGTCGGTGACCTCTTCCGGGCGCTCGTCGACGAGCACGACCATCAGGTGGCATTCCGGATTGTTCTTGGTGATCGCGTTCGCGATGTCCTGCATGATCGTGGTCTTACCGGCCTTGGGCGGTGACACGATCAGCGCGCGCTGACCCTTACCGATCGGCATGATCAGGTCGATCACGCGGGTGGTGAGGCGGTCCGGAGTGGTCTCCAGGCGCAGTCGCTGGTTCGGATACAGCGGCGTCAGCTTCTGGAAGTCCGGCCGGTTCTTGGCGTTCTCCACCGGGCCACCGTTGACGGTGTCCAGGCGGACCAGCGGATTGAACTTCTGGCGCGGGTTGTTGCCGCCGCCGGTGTTCTCACCCTCGCGGGCCACCCGCACGGCGCCGGTCACCGCGTCGCCGCGGCGCAGACCGTTCTTGCGCACCATGTTCATCGACACGTAGACGTCGTTCGGGCCGGCCAGGTAGCCGGAGGTCCGCACGAACGCGTAGTTGTCGAGCACGTCGAGGATGCCGGCCACCGGCTGGACGACATCGTCCTCGCGCAGTTCGGTGTCGCGATCACCGCGATCGCCGCGGTCGCCGCCACCGGAGCTGCCGCCGTCGCCACGCTCTCCGCGGCGCTTACGGTCGCGGAACCGCCGGCCGCGACGGCCCTGACGGTCGTCCCCGTCATCGTTGTTGTTGTTGTTCGAGTTGTTGGCGTTGCCGCCACCGCTGTTACCGCCGCTGTTGCGGTTCTGCTGACCGCTGCCCTGCTGGTCGCCGCCCTCGGCGTTCCTGGGCGAACGGTTCTCGCGCGGCTCCGAACGGGTGTCCGAGTTGTCGGCGTTGCGGTTGTCGGCGTTGCGGTTGTCCGCATTGCGGTTGTCCGCATTGCGGTTGCCGGCGGTGTTGTCGGCCTTTTCCGAGCGTGCAGGTTCCTGCGCGCCCTCGTTCTCGGCCTTGGCGCCGTTGGCGTCCTGCGCCTTCTGGCCCTCCGGCGCACCGGACTGGCGCGCCGCGCTGCGGCGCTCACGGCGCTGCGGGTTGCTCTGCTGCGGGGCCTCACCGGCGCCTGCCTGCGGTGCGGCTGGTGCCGACTCCGCTGCCGGGGCCGKGGCTGCTTCGGCGGGTGCCGGCGCCGCAGCAGCGGCAGGTGCACCGTTGCTCTCGCCCCGACGTTCCTTGATGGCGGCGATCAGATCGCCCTTACGCATGCCCGAGGTGCCTTTGACACCTACTTCACCGGCCAGCGCGCGCAGGTCAGGGAGCAGCATCGACGTCAGCGAGCCGGAACGGCCGCCACGTGTGCCTGCGCTCCGCGCGGCTTTGCCTGAATCCACGGCAGCGGAATCTGCGGCGGTTTCGCCGCTGTCGCTTGCCGTGAAGAGGTCCGTATCAGTCACGGATTTCCTTTCTTTCCCTCGCATATCGCAAGTGCGCGAGGGGTTCCCCGAAGGTCATCTGCACTCAGCCGAAGAGCTGAACGCGTGTTCTTCCGCGGCGTCACCATCGCCTGCGCAACAGTGATCACCTGGGCCCACCGGCGTGCGGCGAACCATCAGTCCACGAGTGAAACGAAAGATTGGGTAGTCGTCCTAGTGTCGGCGCAGGTAGAGCCGCTGCGATTGCTGGACGGAAGCGAGAATAACCCGCATCAGAGCTGGAAGCAAGGAGCGCCACGCATTCGCGTGTTAACCCGACACAGTCTGGGCGGGGGTCTCCGCGTTCCAGCGCACACCGTCTCCGGCCGACATCTCGGTCACCGTGAAACCATTGGCGGTACCGTATTCGAGCACCTGGGCCGGCAGATCGGATCCGTTGGTCAGAGCTATCACCGCTGGTCCGGCGCCTGAAAGCACCGCTGCTACCCCAGAACGCCGGAGTACGGCGAGATATTCCGCCGAGGCGGGCATCGCGGGCGCACGCTGCGTCTGGTGCAGCCGGTCACCGGTCGCCTCCAGCAGCAGATCCGGGCGCTGGGTGAGTGCCACCACCAGCATCGCCGACCGTGCCAGGTTGAACCGCGCGTCGGTGTGACTGACCTGTTCGGGCAGCAGTCCTCTGGTCGCCGCGGTCGATGACCGGGTTTCGGGGATCGCCGGGAAAAGCCGGATGTCGGGATGCAACTGCAGATGCGCCGCGTCATAGCGGGCCGGATCGCTGCCGTCTTCCGTCCAGGAGACGACCGCACCTCCGAGCACCGCGGCTGCCGCATTGTCGGGGTGACCTTCGAACTCCGAGGACAGTTGCACCAACTCGTCGATCGTCAGTTCGGTCGAATCAAGCTGCGCAGCAAAGCCATTTACCACCGCCAAACCTCCGACGACGGCAGCAGCGGACGATCCGAGGCCGCGCGAATGCGGAATTGCATTGCGGCACTGGACGTTCAGTCCATCAGCGCGCAGGCCGGCGGCAGCCATTCCACGCTCGATCGCACGCACCACCAGGTGGTCGGCGGTCAGCGGGACCTGGCCGGCACCTTGACCCTGCACCTCGATGACGAGGCCGGAATCGGTTGTCTCGACGATGATCTCGTCATACAGACTCAACGCCAGGCCGAGACTGTCGAATCCCGGTCCGAGGTTCGCGCTGGAGGCCGCAACGACGGCACGGGCCCGCAGCCCGGCCGGCAGACTTTTGCTCACCAAGGATCCGACCGTCAGCCCAGACCCAGTTTCGCCACCACCGCGGCCGGATCGACCGCGATGGGGGTGACTTCGGGCATGCCCTTGAGGGCAGTGTCGGGGTCCTTCAGGCCGTTACCGGTGACGGTGCACACCACGGTGGACCCGGGCTTGACCCAGCCGTCCTCGATCGACTTGAGCAGGCCGGCAATGCTTGCCGCCGACGCGGGCTCCACGAACACACCCTCGGCAGCCGCCACCAGACGGTAGGCGGCCAGGATCTCCTCGTCGGTCGCGGCCAGGAAGCGTCCCCCGGACTGTTCCTGGGCTTCCACCGCGGAGTTCCACGACGCCGGCGAGCCGATGCGGATCGCGGTGGCGATGGTCTCCGGGTTGCTCACCGGGTGTCCGCTGACCAGTGGCGCGGCGCCGGCAGCCTGGGTTCCGAGCATCCGCGGCAGCCGGTCCGAGAGGCCGTCGCGGTGGTACTCGCGATAGCCGCGCCAGTACGCGGTGATGTTTCCGGCGTTGCCGACCGGCAGCGAATGCACGTCCGGTGCGGTGCCCAGCACGTCGATGATCTCGAAGGCGGCGGTCTTCTGCCCCTCGATGCGCACCGGGTTCACCGAGTTGACCAGTGCGATGGTCGGATAGTCCGCGGTCAGCTTGCGGGCCAGTTCCAGACAGTCGTCGAAGTTGCCTTGGACCTGAATGATCTTGGCGCCGTGCATGACTGCCTGGGCGAGCTTGCCCATCGCGATCTTGCCCTGCGGGATCAGCACCGCGCAGGTGATTCCGGCCTTGGCCGCGTACGCCGCCGCCGAGGCCGAGGTGTTGCCGGTGGATGCGCACAGCACGGCCTGCTGGCCGCGGGCGATCGCATCGGTGACCGCCATCGTCATGCCACGGTCCTTGAACGAGCCGGTGGGGTTGAGCCCCTCCACCTTGAGGTGCACCGTACATCCGGTCTGCTCGGACAGCCGCTTGGCGTGGATCAGCGGAGTTCCGCCCTCCAGCAACGTGATCGGGGTCCAACTGTCCTCGACCGRCAGACGATCCCGATAGGCGCCGATCAGTCCCGGCCATGCCTGGTGCACTGCTGCTCGTGCGCCGGCTCCACTCGCCCCGTCGGTCATGCTGTGGTTCCTTCCATACGAAGCACACTGTTGATGGTCTGCACGACGTCGAGTTCGGCGAGCGCCTTGACGGTCTCGGACAGGGCGGCGTCGGTGGCCTGGTGGGTGACGACGACAATCTGGGCGCCGCACGGCTCACCCTCGGTATCGGTCATACCCTGCTGCCGGACCTCGGCGATGCTGACCTCATGCCGGCTGAATTCCGCTGCGACGGCGGACAGGACGCCCGGCTGGTCCTTGACGTTCATGTTGACGTAGTACCGGGTGGGGATGGCGCCGATCGACGCGATCGGCAGCTTGGCGTACTTCGACTCGCGCGGTCCGCGGCCGCCCTGGACGCGGTTACGCGCGGCCATCACCAGATCGCCCATCACCGCCGAGGCGGTCGGTGCGCCGCCGGCACCCTGGCCGTAGAACATCAGCCGGCCGGCGGCTTCGGCCTCGACGACCACGGCGTTGAACGCGCCGTTGACCGTGGCCAACGGATGGTCCAGCGGGACCAGCGCCGGGTACACCCGGGCCGAAACCCGTTGCYTGCCCTTGCCGCTGGTGAGCCGCTCGCAGATGGCCAGCAATTTGATGTTGCAGCCGAGCGCCTTGGCGGATTCGAAGTCCGCGGCGCTGACCTTGGTGATGCCTTCGCGGTAGACGTCGTCGGCGGTCACCCGGGTGTGGAACGCGATGGAGGCGAGGATGGCGGCCTTGGCCGCGGCGTCGTATCCCTCGACGTCGGCGGTCGGGTCGGCCTCGGCGTAGCCCAGCGCGCTGGCATCGGCCAGGGCGTCCTCGTAGGAGGCCCCGGTGTCGTTCATCGCCGACAGGATGTAATTGGTGGTGCCGTTGACGATGCCGGCCACCCGCAGCACCGTGTCACCGGCCAGCGACTGCGTCAGCGGTCGGATCACCGGGATCGCACCGGCGACGGCCGCCTCGAAATACAGGTCGACGCGTGCCTTTTCGGCAGCCTGCGCCAGCTCACCGGTGGACTGGGCCATCAGCGCCTTGTTGGCGGTGACGACCGACTTGCCCTTCTCCAGAGCGGCCATGATGGCCTTGCGGGCCGGTTCCACCGGTCCCATCAGTTCCACCACGATGTCGACGTCATCGCGCGAGACGAGTGCGTCGACGTCATCGGTGAGCAGGCCGACCGGGACCCCGCGATCCTTGGCGACCCGGCGCACCCCGACCCCGCGCAGCTCCAGCGGTGCACCGATGCGTGCCTCCAGGTCGGTGGCGCTCTCCTCGATGATGCGCACCACCTCGGTGCCGACGTTACCGAGTCCGAGAACCGCTACGCCGATGGCCTTTTCACTCATTGTCCAACCTCCAAGCTCAGAAGATCCTCGACGGTTTCCCGGCGCAGAATCAGTCGCGCACTTCCGTCCTTCACCGCGACCACGGCCGGGCGCCGCAGCAGGTTGTACCGGCTCGACATCGAATAGCAGTACGCACCGGTCGCAGCGACGGCCAGCAGGTCACCCGGGATGAGATCCTCGGACACCCAGGTGTCGCGGACGATGATGTCGCCGCTCTCGCAGTGCTTCCCGACGATGCGGGCCAGCACCGCGGGCGCATCGCTGACCCGGGACACCAGCCGGGCGTCGTATTCGGCGTTGTACAGCGCGGGCCGGATGTTGTCGCTCATGCCGCCGTCCACGCTGACGTAGCGCCGGTGCTTGTCGGCCGAGATGGCCACATCTTTGATGGTTCCGACCTCGTAGAGGGTGATGGTGCCGGGCCCGGCGATCGCGCGCCCGGGTTCGACCACCAGCGTCGGGGTGGGCAGTCCGACCGCCGCCGATTCGTGCTTCACGATGGCCTTGAGCTTGTCGGCCAGTTCCTTCATCGGCGGCGGATTGTCGTGCGGAAGATACGAGATGCCGAGGCCGCCACCGAGATCGAGGATGTCCATCTGTGCGGTCTTCTCGACACCGAATTCGGCGACGACATCGCGCAGCAGACCGAGCAGGCGGCGCGCGGCGATCTCGAAGCCGGACACATCGAAGATCTGGGAGCCGACGTGGCAGTGCAGGCCGACCAGACGCAGGTTCTGGGTGGCGAAGACCCTGCGGACCGCCTCCAGCGCGGCACCGCTGGCCAGCGACAGCCCGAACTTCTGGTCCTCGTGCGCGGTGGAGATGAACTCGTGGGTGTGCGCCTCCACGCCGGGGGTGACGCGCACCAGCACATCCTGGACGACGCCCGCCGCACCGGCGATGGACTCCAGTCGCTCGATCTCGATCTCGGAGTCGACCACGATGTGCCCGACGCCGGCGTTCACCGCGGTGGTGAGCTCATCGACGGACTTGTTGTTGCCGTGCACGGTGATTCGCTCGGCCGGGAAGTCGGCGTGCAACGCGATGGCGAGCTCGCCGCCGGTGGCCACGTCCAGCGACAGGCCTTCCTGGTGCACCCATCGGGCGACCTCGCTGCACAGGAACGCCTTGGAGGCATAGTGCACGTGTTCGCCGCCACCGAAGGCCGAGGCGATCTCGCGGCAGCGTCCCCGGAAGTCGTCCTCGTCGATCACGAACAGCGGGGTGCCGAATTCTGCGGCCAGGTCGGCCACCGAGACGCCGGCCACCGACACGACGCCGTCCGCACCGCGAACCAGGTTCTGCGGCCAGACATTCGGGGCCAACAGCATGATCTCGTCGGCGCTCTGCGGTTGGGGCGGCACACCGGTGCCCGGCTGTGCGCTCACATCCGCTCCGGGGCGCTGACACCGAGGATGGTCAGACCGTTGGCGATGACCTGTCGGGTGGCCTCGCACAGTGCGAGGCGCGCCGCGTTCAGGTCGCCGGCCGTCTCGTCGCCCTGGGGCAGCACCCGGCAGGAGTCGTAGAACCGGTGGTAGTCGCCGGCCAGGTCTTCGAGGTACCGGCACACGCGGTGCGGTTCCCGCAGCGAGGCGGCCGTTGTGAGGATCCGCCCGAACTCCCCGAGGGTCCGGATCAGGGTGGCCTCGCGGTCATGGGTCAACAGATCGAGATGCGCGGTGTCCGCGGTCAGCCCGAGTTCGGCGGCGTTGCGCGCCAGGGCCGAAAGCCGGGCGTGCGCGTATTGCACGTAGTAGACCGGGTTCTCGTTGGACGCCGAGGACCACAGCGCCAGGTCGATGTCGATCGGGCTGTTCACCGACGACCGGATCAGCACGTACCGGGCGGCGTCGACACCGATGGCGTCCACCAGGTCATCGAGGGTGATGACGGTGCCGGCCCGCTTGCTCATCCGGACGGGCTGACCGTCGCGGACCAGATTGACCATCTGGCCGATCAGCACCTCGACGGTGGCCGGGTCGTCACCGAGGGCCGCTGCCGCGGCCTTCAGCCGGGCGATGTAGCCGTGGTGGTCGGCGCCGAGCATGTAGATGCACAGGTTGAACCCGCGTTCGCGCTTGTCCAGGTAGTAGGCGAGGTCACCGGCGACATAGGCCGGGTTACCGTCGCTCTTGATGACCACCCGGTCCTTGTCGTCACCGAATGCGGTGGTGCGCAACCAGGTTGCGCCGTCCTTCTCGTAGATGCTGCCGTTGTCACGCAGCCGCGCGATGGCCTGGTCCACCCGGCCCGAGGTGTGCATCGAGTCTTCGTGGGTGTAGACGTCGAAGTCGGTGCCGAAGTCGTGCAACGACTGCTTGATGTGGGTGAACATCAGGTCCACACCGATGGCACGGAAGGTCTCCTGCTGCTGATCGGCGGGCAGGCTCAACGCGTCGGGAGCCTGGGCCAGGATGGCGGCGGCGATGTCATTGATGTAGCTGCCGGCGTAGCCGTCCTCGGGTGCGGGCTCACCCTTGGCGGCGGCGACCAGCGAGCGCGCGAACCGGTCGATCTGGGCGCCATGGTCGTTGAAGTAGTACTCGCGGGTGACCTGAGCGCCCTGGGTGCTCAGCAGCCGGCCGAGCGCGTCACCGACGGCGGCCCAGCGGGTGCCGCCGATGTGGATGGGGCCGGTCGGGTTGGCCGACACGAACTCCAGGTTGATGTTCTGGGCGGCCAGGTCGGTCGAGTGGCCGTAGTCGGCCGCGGCGGACAGCACGTTGGTGACGACGACGCCCTGTGCGGACGCCTCGATGCGCAGGTTGACGAACCCGGGTCCGGCGATCTCGGCGGCGGCGATGCCGTCGGCCTCGGCCAGCGCGGCGGCCAGCCAGCCGGCCAGCTCGCGTGGGTTGACCCCGACCTTCTTGGCGAGTTGCAGGGCCACGTTGGTGGCGTAGTCGCCGTGCTCAGGGTTACGCGGCCGCTCGACGGTGATCGTCTCGGGCAGTGCGCTGGTATCGAGGCTGTGCTCGGCCAGGACCGCGGCAGCGGTGGTCTTGAGCAGGGCAGCCAGGTCGGCAGGTGTCACGAGGGACCATCCTATGGTGCGGGGTACTCAGGTCCCGAATCCATTACCGGTTGAAGATGCGTTACGCTGTGCACGCCCAACGGCGCAGCATCACTGTTTGCGCCCCCGTAGCTCAGGGGATAGAGCGTCTGCCTCCGGAGCAGAAGGCCGCAGGTTCGATTCCTGCCGGGGGCACTCATCTCGAACCGCACGGCCGACTCACCGGCGTGCCACTCTCCCTCCCGCACCCGTTCGTTCCCCATGTCGGCGTCCGATTGTCTCTGCTACCGTGTCTGTAACGATCCTTACAGATAGGAATCGACGCCGATGACACCGACCAAGCGACAGCGCCAGGGCGAGGACTCCCGCGAGGTGATCCTCGACGCGACCGAACGGCTGATGTCGACCCAGGGCTACGCGGCCACCTCGATCAGCCACATCCGCCGGGAGACCGGCCTGCCCGCGAGTTCCATCTACTGGCACTTCGGGTCCAAGGAGGGCGTGCTCGCCGCCGTGATGGAGCGCGGCGCCGAGCGCTACTTCGCCCAGATCCCCCGCGACAGCCCCGACATCGAAACCCAGCGAGCCGCCGTCGCGAAGCTCATGGTGGCCAACCCGGATTTCTTCCGGCTGATGTACATGCTGTCGCTGGAGCGCAGTGACCATCCCGCCGTGGCCGCCGCGATCCGCCGGGTCCGCGATACCGCGATCGCCGGGTTCGCCGGTGTGATCCGCCAGATGCTGCCCGCCGACATCGCACCGGAGAAGGCAGACCGCGTCGTCACCGAACTCGCCGCCGTCGCCACCGCGATGTCGGACGGCGTGTTCTTCGCCGAGCACCTCGAACCGGACTCCACCGATGTCGACCGGATGTATGTCCGGCTGATCCAGGCCGTCGAGGCCCTGATCCCAATCCTGTTGGAGGAGAATTGAACACCCGATCGATCATCATCACCGGGGCCAATGCGGGTCTGGGCCTCGAATGCGCCCGGGCGATCCTGGCCCGCGACGAGTCCTGGCATATCGTGCTCGCCGTCCGCGATGCGTCCCGGGGCGAGGCCGCCGTCGCCGAACTCGGCTCCCCCGACCGGTGCACGGTGCTGGCCTGCGATCTGGCGTCGCTGCACTCGGTGCGTGACTTCACCACCACGTTCACCGCCGCCGGCCTGCCGCCGCTGCACGCCGTCATCGGCAACGCCGGTCTTCAGGTGGTGTCCGGCATCCGGCGGACCGAAGACGGCGTGGAGACGACCTTCGGCGTCAACCATCTCGGACATTTCGCGCTCATCGAGGGGCTCCGTGACCACCTCGTCGCACCGGCCCGAATCGTCATGGTCGCCAGCGGCACCCACGACCCCAAGAAGTTCACCGGCATGCCGCACCCGCGCTACACCTCAGCCGAGGCGCTCGCCCATCCGCAGCCCGGCGAGCCCGTCGACGGCCGGCGCCGCTACACCACCTCGAAGCTGTGCAATGTGCTCTACACCTACGAACTCGACCGCCGGCTCGGCCACGGTGCCGAGGGCATCACCGTGACGGCGTTCGACCCTGGACTGATGCCGACCTCGGGCCTGTCACGCGACTACACCCCGGCACAGAAGATCCTGTGGCGCTTGATGTCTCCGCTGCTGCGGGTGCTGCCCAACGTCAACGCGGTGGCCACCTCGGGAGCGCGGTTGGCCGCGCTGGCCATCGACCCACGATTCGACGGGGTCACCGGCGAGTACTTCGAGGGCGCCAAGTCGATTCGGTCGTCGGAGCAGTCCTATGACACCGCCACGGCGCGCGACCTGTGGGAGACGAGCACGCAGCTGGTCTACGGCAGGACGACCCGGTAGCTCTGCGGCCATTCCTTGCCGCTGATCAGGTATTCCGAGCCGGCGATGTGCGCGATCCCACTGACCACCAGGCGCGAATTGCGTTGCGCTGCGGGCCAGAGCTGGGAGACATCGGCGACCAGGTTCACCACGCCGGTCCCGGGATCGATCCGGACGAAGGTGTCATCCGGCCACGCGGCGGCCCACACCTGCCCGTCGACGCACTCGAGTTCGTTCAGGCCGCTCACCGGTTGACCGTCGCGGGTCACGCGGATGCTGCCGGTCTCGGCGAACGTCGTGGCGTCGCGAAACCGCAGCACGTCGCTGCCGTCGCTGCTGATGAATCTCCCACCGTCGTGGCACAGGCCCCAGGCCTGCCCCTCGACCGGCACCTCGCGGCGGGGCGTGAACGACGCCTTGTCCCATTCGATCGCCACACCGTCCCGGTAGGTCAGCTGCCAGATGCTGTCCCCCACCACAGAGATGCCTTCACCGAAATAATCGTTGGGCAGCGGCACCGCACGGATCACCGCTCCCGTCGCCGGATCGACTTGCCGCAGTTCGGATTTGCCTACCTCACCGGTGGCCTCGTACAGCGCCGGGCCGTCGAACTCCAGTCCTTCGCTGTAGGCGCCGGGATCATGCGGGACCACCGCCACGACGGTGGGCTGGACGACGGGCACCGGTTCGGCCCGCGCAACCGGTGCGGCGATCACCGTCGCAGCGAGAAGCGCAGGCACCAGCACCGAACGGGAAGCAACGCGCCGCATGGTCAGGTCCACTCCCCGAGCACGCGCATCTTGCCGGCCTTCACCCCGGCATCCTTGCGCAGTCTCTTGAGTTCCGGCGCGAAGGCGTTTCGCTCGTTGTCCTGGAAGTTCAGCGGCAGCACCAACGCATTGATCAGCTTGGGTTCCAGGAACCACGGCTCGGGATGCAGCACCCAGGACACCGCGGCATTCTCGGCCATCCACTGGGTCAGGACGGCCTCGCCGCCGGCGAAGGTCTGCCTCTTGCCCGAGCCGATCCGGCGCAGCGCGAAACCGAGCTGTTCACCGAGCAGGACGCCGAGCGACTTGCGCAGCGTGGACCCGTCCGCACCGGCGTTGCCCGCACCGAAGTGGTAGCGGATGCGTTTGCGCAGATCCTGGGGAGCGCGCGGCTTGCCGTCCGCCCGTGGCGGGCCGGGGCTGATGCCGACGTACAGCAACGTCCACCCGTCGCGTTGTTCGCACCCGGCGGTATCGATGCCGCTCGGGATCTCGCGGAACCACCACCCGTAGGCACCGGCCGCAGCGGGCACCACGTCCAGATCGCTGAAGACCTCGTCACGCGTATGCAGCTGAGCAGCAAGGAAATTGGCGACCGCGGCGGCATTCTTCTTCGCGGATATCGACTCGGCCATGTCCCTCAGCCTAGCCGCCTAGGCCGACATGGCACCCGCCGCGTTGATCGCCTGGTTCTCCGCGATCACCTGGGTGACCACCGCAACCACCGGTTTGGGGGTCCAGTCCTGGCGGAACAGGCCCATGGAGGCCTGGTCCGGGAACGGATCGGGATAGTCCGCCAGAGTGTGGATGAACGCCGGCCCGGCGAACTCCAGGCTGCGCCACGCGCGCAGGAAATCACCGACGTAGGCAGCCTGGACGGCCTCACCGCCCTCGGAGGCCGGTTGCCCGTATTCGGTGGCCCAGATCTTCTTGTGCCCGTCGCCGTTGGCGACCATCACCGCGTGCAGCTGCTGGGCCTGGGTGAAGGGCACACCGGCATGGCCCTCCTGCGCCGAGAACGCCTTCGCGTACTGGTAGGGGTGGAAGGCCAACGCGTCGAAGTATCCGGCGGCGCCCGCCGCGTACATCTGGGACAGGTAGGTCACCGGGTTGATCGCCGGGCCGCCCGGGACCTCGGCCACCGCGGCCACCGATGCGCCGATGACGGTGGCGTTGGGGTCGGCCGCCTTGATCGCGTTGTAGGCGATCTTGAGCAGGGCGGTGTACGCCGCCGCGTCGGGCGCGGGTTCCCAGAAGCCCTCGTAGTTGGGCTCATTCCAGATCTCGTAGTCGGCGATCTTGCCCTGGTAGCGGGTTGCCACCGCGGAGACGAAATCGCCGTACGCCTCGATGTCAGCCGGCGCTGCGGTGTAGATCTGCTGGCCGGGGACAGCGGCCCAGTCCGGCGTGGTGTTGATCGTGGCGAGAACCGCGATGCCATTGGCGTTGGCACTGTTGACCATCCGGTCCACCGCCGACCAATCGAAGGTGTCGTCGGCGGGTTCGACACCGGCCCAGGGCAACAGGATCCGAATGGTGTCGACGCCGGCGGCCTTGAGCAGTCCCAGCGCCTTGTCGGTGTCGGCCTGCGAGTAGAAGTACATCTGCTGGGTGTTGACGGCGATTGTCGTGCCCCGCTGGTCGATCGCCGAGGCCGACGGTGGCGCGATGGTGACCTGCACTGTCGCCGTGCCCTGCTTGCCGAAGCTGTCGGTGATGGTGACCACGAAGCTGTCGGTGTCCTCGCCTGCGGTCACCAGCGCGCGGTAGCGGGCGTCCACATCGGGGGTGTAGGTGAACTGCCCGTTGGCGTTCACCTTCACCACACCGAACGCCGGGCCGGTCTTCAGGCTGTAGGTCAGCGCGTCGCCGTCGGGGTCGGTGGCGGTGACGACGCCGGTCACGGTCCCGATGGCCGTGGATGTGTCCGTCACCGTCCCGACGCCGTTGGTCGGCGCATCGTTGGTCGGCGGGTTCGCGGCGATCGTCACCTTGAGCGCCTTGGTCACCACGCCGCCGAACCCGTCGCTCACGGTGAAGGTGATGGTCTCGGACTTGGTGGCCGAGCTGGCCCCGGGCTTCGAGGCGGCCAACCGGGCGGCCGCGGTGGGTGTGTAGGTGAACGAGCCGTCGGCGTTGAGGGTGACCGTGCCCTTCGTCGTCGCGCTCGCGGTGTAGCTGAGCACATCGCCATCGGTGTCGAGGGCGCCGACCGATCCGCTGACCACTCCCGTACGCGGTTGAGTCGCACTCACATTCGCGGTGGCCGCGGTGGGCTTGACGTTCGCGGCCCCGATCTTGACGTTCACCGTGACGGGCACGACGCCGCCGAAACCGTCGTCGACGGTCACGGTGAACGTGTCGTTCTTGGCCGCATAGGCGGCGCCGGGCGCCTTCGCCGCGGCAAGTGCCGCAGGGGTGGGTGTGTAGGTGAACGTCCCGGCCCCCGTGACCGTGACGGTGCCCTTCGCCGGGTCGGTGGTGGTGAAGGTTCTCTTGTCGTTGTCGCCGTCGGCGGTCTTGATGGTCACCTTGACGGCGCCCGTCGAGGCCGCGGGGGCCCCGATGCTCGTGCTGACGGTCGGGACCTTGTTCGCGGGAACGATTGCCACGGTGATGGTTTGGCGCAGCACGCCGTTGCGCCCGTCCGACACGTCCACGGCGAAGGAGTCCGTCGTCACCGAGGCGGGCGCGCCCACCTTCGATGCGGCGTGCCGGGCGGCGGCGGTGGGCGTGTAGGTGTAGGTCCCGTTGGCGTTGAAGACCAACTTGCCCTTGGTGGGGTTGGTGACCACCTTGTAGGTCAGCGGATCGCCGTCGAAGTCGACGACTCCCAGTTGTCCGGTGAGCGCCCCGGTCGCGGCATTGGTGACGCTGTAACGGGGGTCGCTGGAGAACGGTGTGGTGTTCGGCGGGGCGAGGGACAGGGCGTGCACCGTGCCGTTGCCGAGGTCGGTGACGAACATCTTGGTGCCATCCGGGCTGATGACCAGGACCGGCTGGGCCGACACCACCCCGAGCGTGGTCACCCCCACCGCGGCGGCATCGGCGGTACTCAGGGCCGCCACCAGACCTGTGCTGGTGGTGACCATCAGGGCCGAGCTGTCCTTGGTGAGGGCGATGCCGGACAGCGGATGCCCGATGTTCAAGAACCCAGCGGTGTTGGTGGCGGTATTGACGATGGTCAGTCCACCGTCCGCATCGGCGACATACAGCTTCTGGAGAGCCTGACTGAACGCGATACCGATTGGCGCAGAACCGGTATCGGCAATCACTGTGGCCGCTGTCGCGGTGGAGGAGAACGACGAGATCTGGCCGCCACCGGCGGCCTTGGCGCCGGCGACGTAGATGCGCTTTCCGTCGGCGCTCACGGCGAGTTCGGTTGCCGTGCCACCCGCGGTGAGTCTGACCGTGCCTGCGGTCTTGTTGGTCGAGGTGCTGATCTTGGTGATGGTCGCCCCGGAACCGTTCGCGACGTAGACGACGCTGCCGGCCGGATTGATGGCGATGGCAGTGGGATTGGCAACCACGATGGTGGCCTTCGTGACGCCGGTGGCGGTGTCGATGACGGTGACCGTGTTGCCCGTCGAACTCGACACGTAGATCCGGGTGCCGTCGCCCTTCACGGCGATACCGTCGGGTGCGCCACCCACCTGATAGGTGCCGACGACCGCGTTGTTGACCGTGTCGTAGACGGTGACGGTGCCGTTGTTGCGGTTGGTGATGTACGCCCGGGTGTTCGTCGCAGCCACCGCGCTCGGCCCGCTGACACCGGTGTACCCGGCGCTCTCATAGAACGGCGATGGGCTCACCGGCATGCTGATCGACACGTCGGCGTTGTTCACCGCATCGGTCACCCTGAGGGTGATCGCCACAGTGTCCTCGCCGGGCGTCGCATTCGCGGCGAAGCGCTGCGCCGTGGTCGGCGTGTAGGTGATGGTCGCGGTCTTGGCGTTGTAGGCCACCGTGCCCGGGATCGGGGTGGGTGAGGGCACGACCGTCACCGCGACCTTCTTGCCCTCGGGGTCACTGGCGAACAGTTGCCCGACGACCGTGCCGGTGGTCGCGTCCGGTCGGCCCCAGATCACCGCCGCGGTGGGCGGAGCGTTGGTCACCACCGCGGCGGCGACGCTCTGGCGGGCCGCGACATCGGCAATCGCCTGCCCGGGTTGTCCGACCTGACGACGGGCGGCCGCGAGCAGCACCCAGGCCAGCGGCGAGTCGGTGGATCCGCCGGGCAGCACGCCGAGCACCGTGGACAACACCGGCCGCAGGACACTGCTGATCAGCCGGCCGACTGCCTGGACCGGGTTCATCACGACCGGTGTGGCGGCGAGCGCAGCGGGCACCGTGGTGACCGACGGCTGGGTCGCGGCGACCGTGGCCGTCGCATCGACCGCCGGGGCGGCCTCCCGCGCGGCACCCGTGGTCGTCTGCTCGAGGCGGGGCCGTTCGGCCGTTCGGCTGCTGGTCACCGCCGTGTCGGCGGTGCGCGCCTGCGTGGCGAGGGTGCGCTTCTTCTTTCTCGGCTTCGGCGCCTCGTCCTCGTCAGCGCCTGCGACCGAACGCGGGCTGCTCGTCGGAAGCGTCGGACCGGCGGGGTCAGCGGCGCTCGGTTCCTCGCCGGCCGGCTCGGTCACCGACGTGTCGGTCTCGGCGCTGCCGTCCGGGTCGGTCTCCGATGGCGAGGACGTCGTCGCCGGATCGTCGGGAGCGGCCCAGGCGACGCCCGCGGGTGCCGCGATCGCCGTGCCGATTCCGAGCGCGACGGCCAGGGCGCCGACCCGACCGACATGGCTGCCGTAGCGCAATTGCATCTTCACTCCCGGTTGCCCGCTCCACACACTCCGCTAAGCGCGCATCTGGCC
>NZ_JBFUKN010000097.1:0-23968 GCF_056400845.1 Mycobacterium sp. P4_H6
CCCTGAGGGCTCAGCACAATTCGCGCGGCAACGAGAGCGGATAGTGCAGCGCTGCCTACCCTTGGCAGATCACATCGCGCGCCGCTTCGAAGGCCGCGGTGAAGCCCGCGACGACCTGGTGCAGGTGGCTCGCGTCGGTCTGGTCAACGCGGTCAACCGGTTTGACGTCGATGCCGGCTCGGACTTCGCCTCCTACGCGGTGCCCACCATCATGGGCGAGGTGCGCAGGCACTTCCGCGACAATGGCTGGTCGGTGAAGGTGCCGCGCAGGCTCAAGGAGCTGCACCTGCGCCTGGGTGCGGCCACCGCGGAGTTGTCCCAGCGGTTGGGCCACGCGCCGACCCCCACCGAACTCGCCGCCGAACTCGGCATGGATCGCGAAGAGGTGGTCGAGGGTCTGATCGCCGGCAGCTCGTACAACACGCTGTCCATCGACAGCGGCGGTTCGGGCGATGACGAGGCGCCGGCGATCGCCGATACGCTCGGATCCTCAGATGACGCGCTCGATCAGATCGAGAACCGGGAGGCGCTGCGACCGCTGCTGGCGACCCTGCCCGAGCGTGAGCGCACGGTGCTGATCCTCAGGTTCTTCGAATCGATGACCCAGTCACAGATCGCCGAACGGGTCGGCATCTCGCAGATGCACGTGTCGCGCCTGTTGGCGAAATCCCTGGCGCGCCTGCGCGACGAACTGCAGTAGGTCAGCCTGCCTTGCGCAGTTCGTCGAGAGCGTGGTCGGGATCGCAGATCTGCAACATCCGGTCGACGGCTGCGCTGGTCAGCAGATTCCACTGCACGTTCTGCCCGGCGGCCTGGACGCTCACCTTGTGAACAGCCGAGAACGCTTCTGCGGCAAAGAAAGTCACTCCGCTGAGGTCGAGCACCAGCTTCTCGGCATTACGCAGGCGGAGCTGGATGTAGTCGCTGAACTGGGTGGTGTTCGCCGCATCGAGTTCACCTTCGACGGTGATCACGACGGTCGACGGCGGTAAGGCCTGGGTGGTGTAGCTCGCCCGGTCGCGGGTGAGGTGCTGCGTGGCAGCGACCCGCACGTCGGCGTTGAGGTTGGTCATGTGAACTCCATCAGTCGGATGCACTCTGGATGAACCTGATCGTGCTGGCACGCGTCCGCGTGTTCCGGTTCTGAAGAAATCGACCCCGTGTGCTTGAGGCAAATTAGGCGGGGGCTCTCGAGGGCCCCGTAGCTGCGATGACGCGTGGTGCCGGCTGTTAACTCAACCTGGTACCGACCCTACGCCACATGATCAATGCGAACAATCGCCTTGCTGGACTCTCAGGAAATTGCGATGTCACGTGTCATTTTTGACATCACGGTGATTCTCCCGGTCGATGGGCCGGATTCCGTCGACCGGTTCACACTGGTGTCATGTCGACTACCGCCCCCGCCGCCGGCGTCGTGCTGGCCGCCGGAGCAGGCACCCGGTATGGGATGCCGAAAGTCCTTGCAGATAACGGAGTTTGGTTGCGGCGGGCGGTTGCGGCCCTGGCTGGCGGTGGCTGTGATGAGGTGGTCGTGGTGCTCGGTGCGGCCGGTGCGGATGCCGTCGAAGTGCCCGCCCCGGCCCGCGCGGTGCATGCGCCGGACTGGGCCGACGGTCTGTCGGCGTCCTTGCGGGCGGGGCTGAACGCCGTGGACGCGGCCTTCGCCGTCGTGCATCTGGTGGACACCCCGGATGTCGGGGCCGACGTGGTCGCCAGGGTGCTCGAAGCGGCCCGCTCGGCACCGTCGGGATTGGCCCGAGCGGTCTATGCCGGCCGCCCGGGCCATCCCGTCGTCATCGCGCGCCGGCATCGGCGGGAATTGCTCACCGGGCTGAGCGGTGACGTCGGAGCTGGGCCGTTCCTGCGCGCCCGCGAGGACGTCATCGCGGTGGAATGTGGTGATCTGGCCGGCGGTGCCGATATCGACGAGCGGGCCGAGAATTGAGTCAGGTGTGCACCGTGAGGCCCAGCGCGGCCGACGCATAACGCCGCACGGTGTCCTCGGACATCGCCGCTGCGTCTTCGAAGCCCGGCCGGGCCCTGCTGGCCATGAACCCCGTTTCGCGGTCCAGAGTGACCTCGGCGAGCAGTTCGCCGGTGCTCGGTTCGCACACCGCCCAGGTGTAGCGGGTGTCGGATTCCCAGCCGTCGGCGGCCTCGTCGATGTAATCGAGGTCGGTTTCGCCGAGGTCGGCCAAAGCGGGGCGGTCATCGACGCGATCGTCGTAGCGCAGCCCCCGCAGGTACCACTGCCCGTTGTTGATCTCCACGGGTTCCATCAGGCCTCCAGAATGCCGAATGGCCACTTATCGCACGGGATTCGGTACGAACCCGCGCAATAAGTGGCCAGTGAGCGGGTGTCAGTCCTTGATCTCGGCGATCACGGTGCCCTGGGTGATGGCGGCACCGGCCTCCACGGACAGTCCGGTGATGGTGCCGTCCTTGTGGGCGGTGACCGGGTTCTCCATCTTCATGGCCTCCAGCACCACGACCAGATCGCCTGCGGCGACCTGCTGGCCCTCTTCGACGGCGACCTTGACGACGGTGCCCTGCATGGGTGCGGTCACCGAGTCGCCGGAGGCTGCCGCACCGGCGGCGCCGCCGCGCTTGCGCGCCTTGGGCTTCTTGCGGATGGCGCCCGCCGCGGCACCGCCGCCACCACCGATGGCCAGGTCGCCGGGCAGCGAGACCTCCAGACGACGTCCGCCGACCTCGACGACGACCTTCTGCCGGGGCAGGTTGTCCTCTTCGTCGAGGGGCTCACCGCCGGTGAACGGTTCGACAGTGTTGTCCCACTCGGTCTCGATCCAGCGGGTGTGCACGGTGAAGCCGTCGCCGTCGCCGATGAAGGCGGGATCGGAGACCACGGCCCGGTGGAACGGAATCACGGTCGCCAGGCCCTCGACGTTGAATTCCGCCAGCGCCCGGCGCGAGCGGGCCAGGGCCTCGTCGCGGGTGGCGCCGGTGACAATCAGCTTGGCCAGCATCGAGTCGAACTGGCCGCCGATGACCGAGCCGCTCTCCACACCCGAGTCCATGCGGACGCCGGGGCCGGTGGGGGGCTCGAACTTGGAGACCGGGCCGGGGGCGGGCAGGAAGCCGCGGCCGGCATCCTCGCCGTTGATGCGGAATTCGAAGGAGTGCCCGCGCGGCGTCGGGTCCTCGGTGATGTCCAGCGCCTCGCCGTTGGCGATCTTGAACTGCTGCAGCACCAGGTCGATGCCCGAGGTCTCCTCGGTGACCGGGTGTTCCACCTGCAGGCGGGTGTTGACCTCGAGGAAGCTGATCAGGCCGTCCTGGCCGACCAGGTACTCGACGGTGCCGGCACCGTAGTAACCGGCCTCCTTGCAGATGCGCTTGGCGGACTCGTGGATCTCCTTGCGCTGCGCCTCGGTGAGGAACGGCGCGGGCGCCTCCTCGACCAGCTTCTGGAAGCGGCGCTGCAGCGAGCAGTCGCGGGTGCCTGCGACGACGACGTTGCCGTGGGTGTCGGCGATGACCTGGGCCTCGACGTGGCGCGGCTTGTCCAGGTAGCGCTCGACGAAGCACTCGCCGCGGCCGAATGCGGCGACCGCCTCACGGGTGGCCGAGTCGAACAGCTCGGGGATCTCTTCGAGGGTGCGGGCGACCTTCATGCCGCGCCCGCCACCGCCGAAGGCGGCCTTGATGGCGATTGGAAGGCCGTACTCCTTGGCGAAGGCCAGGATCTCGTCGGCGTCCTTGACCGGGTCGGGGGTGCCGGGGACCAGGGGAGCGTCGGCGCGCGCGGCGATGTGGCGGGCGGTGACCTTGTCGCCGAGGTCGCGGATGGACTGCGGGCTGGGCCCGATCCAGATCAGGCCGGCGTCGAGGACGGCCTGGGCGAAGTCGGCGTTCTCGGACAGGAAGCCGTAGCCGGGGTGGATGGCGTTGGCGCCGGACTTGGCGGCGGCCTCCAGCAGCTTCTCGAACACCAGGTAGGACTCGGCGGAGGTCTGGCCACCGAGGGCGAACGCCTCATCGGCGAGCCGTACGTGGGGTGCGTCGGCGTCGGGCTCGGCGTAGACGGCCACGCTGGCCAGCCCGGCGTCTTTCGCGGCTCGGATCACACGGACGGCGATCTCCCCGCGGTTGGCGACGAGCACCTTTGAGATCTTCGAGCTGGCGTGACTGGGCACTGGGCCTCCTGATGGCATGTTCTCTAAGAAACGTCTTTAAGAATGTATCGGGCGAAGTTTATGTGTCCAATTCCGGGGTGGCGAGTCGGACCCCCGATTTTCGGCGGAGTTACCGTCGCCCTTCCGGTAAGGCGGGTTTGTTACTGGTCGGTACGTGTGACGTGCTCGGTAGCTGCGCTGCGGGAATGCCGCCGAATGCACCCTCAGAGTAGAACGGCGGCGCCCCCGTTCGGGGGCACCGCCGTTTCTTGACAGCTGTCGAGTTCTTCCTCAGCCGAACAGGGTCGGGATGCCCTTCATCGACGGCGACGGGTCCACACCGAGCGCATTGGCCAACAGTGACGGCGCCACGTCGAGGATGTCGACCTCCTTGCGCGAGGGATCGGCGGTCACGCCGGCCCCCGCGGCCAGCAGGATGCCCTCGGGGATGTGGTAGCCGGTGTTCACCCCACCGATCCGCGAGTGCACGCTCAGGCCCAACTCGGTGGCCGGGACGGTCACGCCGGCGTCGGCACCCGTGGGCCGCAGGGTCACGGTCGTGGTGTCGTCGCCGGGCACCGTGTAGTCGATGCCGAAGGTGACGGTCTTGCCCTCCACCCGCAGCCGGGCGAACAGCCGCTCGGTGCCGTTCACCAGAACCGACTCCAGCGGTGCGACGGCCTCGGCGGCATCGGACTCCGACTGAAAGACCAGCGAGAGCATCGGGTACATCGCCAGCGCGACGTCGGCGGGCTTGAGGCCCAGTTGGGCGATCAGCTTGGTGTGGTCGTCCAGGACGAACCGGCCACCGTCGAACTTGGGCACCTCCACCGGGCCCTGGCCCATGCTGGCCGACAGCACCAGCATGGACTGCGGATGCTTGGCCAGATATTTGCGGATGCGCCCGATCTGGCGGTCGGTGATGTCCATCGCGGCGACGATGAAGCTGCCGTACACCTCGTCGGCGTCGTACTCGTACGTCTCGGTGTAGCCGGGCATCCCGTCGCCCCAGAACCGGTGCATCATGCCGGCCACGTGATTGGTGAAGAAGACGCTGAGGCGCGGGTTGTTCTTGCGGTGCTGGCGCCAATACAGATCGAAGCTCAGCGGGGCCTGCATCGCCGATCGGAAAGCCTTGTAGCGCGGGTCGATTCGCTCCTTGACCAGATGGGTGGCCAGGGTGGCGGTGACCCGAGGTGTCAGCCCGAGCCGCACCAGATCGACCGCGGTGCCGGCCAGCGCCTTGGGGCTCAGCGCGGAGTCCGGCGAGAAACCGTTCTCACCGGTCATCGCGAGGTTGAACGCCTGGAACCGTTCCAGGGCGGGCGGGTAGGTCTTGGCATCGGAGGCGAAGGTGTCGGGCACATAGAAGCCGCCGTGCTTGAACGGGCGGGCCGGCCAGCTCTGCATCGGGCCGAACAGTCCGACGGACAGACCGGCTTTCTCGGCGACATCCCAGATCGGCTCGCCGCGGAACGTCGAGGGATCCTGGCCCAGGTCGAAGGAATTGTGCTCGTAGGAGGAGGTGTGCAGGGTGGGCCAGGTGCGCCACGGCTGCAGCCCCTGCAACTCCTCGCGGTCCTCGTGCACGGTGGTCAGCGACTGGCCCTCCCGGAGCAGTGCCGCGATGTTCGAGTCGGGACGATGCTTGACGTAGATGTCGACGACATCCCACGGGACTTCGTTGAGCTCATAAAGAATGACGTCTCTGGCCTGCCGATTCATCGAGCTGGGCCCCTTTCCTGGTCGTCCTTCGCCGCTGGCCCCCGCCCGCAACCGTCGTATCCAGCCTGGCGGGCGGTGCGGACGGCTCGCTGGCTAGTTAGCTGGCTTTGAGCCATTCTGGCACGGATCGACGGGAATTGCCGTGGTCGGCAATATTGACACCGGCGACAACAGTGATGGCACTCACAGCGCGTGAGGTCCGGCCGCGGCAGGCGTCAGGTGGCGCGCAACCGGCGCTTGATCCGGGCGAGCATGGCCGACATCCCGCGCAGCCGAAGCGGACTGATGAGCGCCGCCAGGCCCAGGTCGGCGTAGAAATCGTCAGGTACCGCCAGGATGTCGGCGGCCGATTGTCCATCCAGGCCTGCGGCCAGGATGGACGCGAAACCCCGTGTCGTCGGCGCCTCGGCGGGAGCGCTGAAGAACAGTCGCACATGGTCGGGGTCGGTCGCGTCGACGTCCAGGAACAGTGGCGACTGGCATTCGGGGACCGGTTCCATGGCGGCCTCCTCCAGGTGCGGGGGCAACTCCGGAAGATCGTTGGCGAATTCGAGCAGGAGTTGCAGCTTGTCCTGCCCGGTGACCTCCTGGAACTCCCCGACGACTTCGGCGAGCGCCGCGGGCACGCTCATGTGGCCGCGGGTGCCGATCCGGGCTCCTCGCCCACGGCGACCGGTACCCGCACCGCATTGCCCCACTCGGTCCAGGATCCGTCGTAGTTGCGCACGTTGGGCAACCCCAGCAGATGGGTCAGGACGAACCAGGTGTGGCTGGAGCGTTCGCCGATGCGGCAGTACACGATGGTCTTGTCGTCGGCGGTGAGATGTCCGTACAGCGCGTCCAGGTCGGTGCGGCTGCGGAAGCGTCCGCTGTCCTCGGCGGCCTTGGCCCACGGGATCGACACCGCGGTGGGGATGTGCCCGCCCCGCAGCGCACCCTCCTCGGGGTAGTCGGGCATGTGGGTGCGCTCACCGGTGTACTCCTGCGGGGAGCGCACATCGATCAGCGGTTCCTGCCCGAGCACGCCGAGCACATCCTCACGGAACGCCCGGATGGCGGCGTCATCGCGTTCGACGACCGGGTAACCGCTGCTCGGCTTGCTCGGCACATCCAGCGTGGTGTCGCGGCTGTTGGACACCCACAGATCGCGCCCGCCGTCGAGCAGGCGGACATCGGGGTGGCCGAACAGGGTGAACACCCACAGCGCGTAGGCGGCCCACCAGTTGCTCTTGTCGCCGTAGATGACCACGGTGTCATCGCGCGAGATGCCCTTGCGGTCCATCAGTTCGGCGAACTGGGCGCCGTCGATGTAGTCGCGGACGGCCGGGTCGTTGAGGTCGGTGTGCCAGTCGATCTTCACCGCACCCGGGATGTGCCCGGTGTCGTACAGCAGGACGTCCTCGTCGGACTCCACGATGGACAGCCCGGGCCGCCCGAGATTGGCCGACAGCCAATCCGCGGTGACCAAACGTTCGGGGTGCGCATAGGCGGCGAGGGCAGGATCTGGATCGGCAGGAAGCGACACCCCATGAGCGTACCCATGATCAGTGACGCAGCGCTCACGCCGGCAGGCAGTGTGCTGCGGGGATGAGTTCGGCCCGCATGTTGCGGCGCATCATCGCCAGCGCCGCCTCGCCGAGGCCCGCGTCGATGTGGGCCACCGCATCCGGTGGCACCACCACGTCGTAGTGCCGCACATAGGCGTCCAGGGCGGTGTAGAGCACGCACTGTTCGGTCACCTGACCGGTGATCACCAGGCGGTCCGGTTGCATCTGCTGCAGCAGGTAGTCCAGCTGGGTGGCGTAGAAGGCGCTGTGCCGAACCTTGGTGAGGCGCAGGCATTCCGGGGCCGGAAGGATGGGCTTCACCAGATCGGGCCGGGCGCCGTCGAGTGCCGCGCGCACGATGTCGTCCCAGTCGCCGGTGAAGTCGCCGTAGTTGTCGTTGACGTAGATGACGTCGACGTCCTCGGCATCACGGCCGCGATGGATCAGATCGGCCAGCGGCTCGACGATGTCGGCGGCGCTGTTCATCAGCTGATCGGCATCGGGGTGCCGGTAGGCGTTGAGCATGTCGATGACGAGGATCGCGGTGTCGGCCATGTTCGGGAAATACCCCGGTGCCGGCGATTCATGCGCGTTTCTCCGGTCGGCGGGACGGGCACCCAACCACGGTCGAAGGGAGCGGTTCCGATGCCGAAAACCACGCGCCAGGGCACGCCGAAACAGGACGAGTTGCCGAGCACCCTCCGAAAATCGGAGGCCAAGGCCCAGCGCACGTTCGCCAAGGTTCACGATGCGGCGGCCGATGAGTACGGCGATGAGGAGCGCGCACATCGCGCCGCCTATTCGGCGCTCAAACACAGCTACGAGAAGGTCGGGGATCATTGGGAAGCCAAGGCCGAACGTGGACCGTCCGATGAACGCGCGCGCAGCGGCGGCCCGAACCCGACGGGCGCCACCGCGGAGGGTGTCGACGCCAACGCCAGCAAGAAGCACCTGCAGGAGATCGCGCGCCGCCTCGACATCCGGGGCCGTTCCACGATGAGCAAGGACGAGCTGGTCGACGCCATCCAGGTGGCCAATCGCCGGGAGACGCGCGAGAACCGCTGAGGTCAGCCGGCCGGCGCGTTCGCCGCCCACAGCGCGGCGACGGATATCCCGATGTCGGCCAACAGAACCCGCAGCAGCGGCAGGCTGAGCCCGATGACGTTGGACGGATCGCCCTCGATGCGGTCGATGAACCAGCCGCCCAGTCCGTCCAGGGTGAAGGCGCCCGCGACGTACAGCGGTTCGCCACTGGCCAGGTAGGCGTCCAGATCGTCCGCGCCGGGAACGCCGAAATGAACTGTGGTGGTACCGGTTCGCCCGGTCTCGCCGATGACGGCCCCGTCGCGTACCCGCAGCACGCGGTGTCCGGTGTGCAGCTGCCCGGTGCGGCCGGCCGCGGATTGCCACTGGCGGCGGGCGGCCGCCACGGTGCCGGGCTTACCGCTCAGCACCCCGTCGACCTCCAGCATCGAATCGCAGCCGACGACAACGCAATCGGCGGCGATACCGGCATCGAGCAGTTCCGCCACGCGCTGGGCCTTGGCGTCGGCCAAGGCTGCCACGATGTGCGCCGGTGAGTCGTCGGCCATCCGCGCGATGATGGCGTCCTCATCCACATCGGACACCACGACCAGCGGCTCGACACCGGCGTGCCGCAGCACGCTCAGGCGCCCCGCGGAGGCCGAACCCAGGACCAGGCGGGTCACTTCCGCAGGTGGGTCCGCTCCAGCAGGGTCACCCGCTGCCAGCTGTGACTCTGGTAGCGCAGCCGGTCGACCGGATGGCCCCACAGGTTCTTCTCGGTGACGACCGGCTCGGCCGGACCGCCGCCGGCGGCCGACAGCACGCCGATCAGCGCAGCCAGCTCGTCATCGGTGGGAGAACCCTTGAGCACCTTGATGTGCGGCTCATGGGTCGCCGGGGTCGCGGTCTCTTCCACAGGGGCCTCGCTTGCGTCGCTCACAGCGGGATGTTTCCGTGCTTCTTCGGCGGAACCTGGCTGATCTTGCGCTCCAGCAGTCGCAGCGCGGTGCCGACGTAGCCACGGGTGTGCGACGGCGGGATGACCGCGTCGACGTAACCGCGCTCGGCCGCGATGTAGGGGTTCACCAGGGTGTCCTCGTAGGTCTGCTGCAGTTCCAGGCGCAGGCTGTCGACGTCCGCGCCCTCGGCTGCCGCATCCTTGAGTTCCTTGCGGTACACGAACCCGACGGCGCCGGAGGCGCCCATGACGGCGATCTGTGCGGTGGGCCAGGCGACCACGACGTCGGCGCCCATGTCCTTGGACCCCATCACGCAGTACGCGCCGCCGTAGGACTTGCGGGTGATGACGGTGATCTTCGGGACGGTGGCCTCGCCGTAGGCGTACAGCAGCTTGGCGCCGCGGCGGATGATGCCGTTGAATTCCTGGTCGGTGCCCGGCAGGAAGCCCGGCACGTCCACCAGCAGCACGATCGGGATGTTGAAGGCGTCGCAGGTGCGGATGAACCGCGCGGCCTTCTCGGAGGCGTTGATGTCCAGGCAGCCGGCGAACTGGGTGGGCTGGTTGGCCACGATGCCCACCGAACGCCCGTCCACCCGGCCGAAGCCGATGAGGATGTTGGTGGCGTAGCCGGCCTGCACCTCGAGGAACTCGTCGTCGTCGAGGATGCGCGAGATGACCTCGTGCATGTCGTAGGGCTGGTTCGGCGAATCCGGGATCAGGGTGTCGAGCTCGAGGTCCTCACCGGTGAGGTTCTCCTCGATGGCCCCGGTCGGAACGACCGCCGGGTACCGCGGCGGGTCGGCGTAGTTGTTCGGCGGCAGGTAACTCAGCAGGTCGCGGACGTAGTCGAGGGCGTCCTGTTCGCCCGAGGCGACGTAGTGCACGGTGCCGGACTTGGCCATGTGGGTGTGCGCGCCACCCAGCTCCTCCATGGTGACGTTCTCGCCGGTGACGGTCTTGATGACGTCGGGGCCGGTGATGAACATCTGGCTGGTGCCGT
Source organism: Mycobacterium sp. P4_H6 (assembly GCF_056400845.1). NCBI lineage: Bacteria > Bacillati > Actinomycetota > Actinomycetes > Mycobacteriales > Mycobacteriaceae > Mycobacterium > Mycobacterium sp. P4_H6. The sequence continues at coordinate 10,399 of NZ_JBFUKN010000097.1, forward strand.
CGACCATGATGACGAAGTCGGTCAGTGCGGGGGAGTAGACGTGCCCGCCGGCGGCGGCGCCCATGATCAGCGAGATCTGCGGGATGACGCCGGAGGCCTTGATGTTGTTGTGGAAGATCTTGCTGTACAGGCCGAGGGAGACCACACCCTCCTGGATGCGGGCGCCGGCGCCGTCGTTGATGCCGACCAGCGGGCGGCCGGTCTTGATGGCCAGGTCCTGAACCTTGACGATCTTCTCGCCGTAGACCTCGCCGAGGCTCCCGCCGAAGACGGTGGCGTCCTGGCTGAAGATGCAGACCTCGCGGCCGTCGATGGTGCCGTAGCCGGTCACCACGCCGTCACCGGTGGGCCGGTTCTTCTCCAGGCCGAAGTTGGTGGAGCGGTGCCGGGCCAGCGCGTCGAGCTCGACGAAAGAACCCTCGTCCATCAGCGCGTAGATGCGCTCGCGGGCGGTCAGCTTGCCCTTGGCGTGCACCTTCTCGACCGCGGCCTCACCGACCGGGTGCAGCGACTCTTCGGCGCGCTTCCGCAGGTCGGCCAGCTTGCCGGCCGTGGTGTGGATATCGGGTACGTGCTCTGCCGCCGGCTCGATAGTGCTCGTCATGGGAGTCGATGCTAGCTGTACTTCTAAGAACTGCATAAGAGAGGTGCGAGTTAACTCACTGCGGGTCGATCGACGGCCAAGCTGTGTCGGTGCCGAGCGCCGACCTGACCCGCGAATCCATCGCCGCCATGCTGCTCGATCGACGCGGGGACACCCGGCTCGGCCTGCGCTCTCATGAACGCGACTGGACCTGGGACGAGGTGGTCGCCGAATCCGCTGCCCGCGGCGCGCTGGGCGCCGCACTGCTGGCCGACCGCCCGGGCGCACCGCCCCATATCGGGGTGCTGCTGCCCAACGTCGCGGACTTCGTGTTCTGGCTCGGCGGCGCGGCGCTGGCCGGCGCCACCGTGGTGGGCATCAACCCGACCCGTGGGCCCGCCGAGCTGAGTGCCGAGATCCGGCTCGCCGACTGCCGACTGATCGTCACCGATACCGCGGGCGCCGAGCGGCTGCGCACGCTGGACCACGAGGCGACACTGCTGGTGATCGACACCCCCGCCTACGCCGCAGCGGTCGACGGGTACCGCGGGGCGCCGCTGAGGGCAGAGGTCGCCGAGGACACGCTGCTGCTGTTGTTGTTCACCTCGGGCACCACCGGAGCGTCCAAGGCGGTCCGGTGCAGTCAGGGCAGGCTGGCCCGCATCGCCTACGCGGCGGTGGACAAGTACGGCCACCGGCGCGAGGACGTGGAGTACTGCAGCATGCCGCTGTTCCACGGCAACGCCATCATGGCGCTGTGGGCGCCCGCGCTGGCCGTCGGTGCCACCGTCTGCCTGGCCCCGTCCTTCTCGGCCTCACGGTTCCTGCCCGACGTGCGGTACTTCGGTGCCACCTTCTTCACCTACGTCGGCAAGGCGCTGGGCTACCTGATGGCCACCCCGGAACACCCCGATGACGCGGACAACCCGCTGCAGCGCGGCTTCGGCACCGAGGCCTCACCGGACGACCAGGCCGAGTTCCGTCGCCGGTTCGGTGCCGAACTGTTCGAGGGGTACGGGTCCAGTGAGGGCGGTGGTGCGGTCGCGACTGCCGCCGACGCCCCGCCCGGCGCGCTGGGCAGGCCGCTGCACGACGGCGTCACGATCGTCGACCCGCACACGCTCAAGGACTGTGCGGCAGCGGTTCTGGATGAAAGGGGCCGGGTGCTCAACCCCGACGACGCGGTCGGCGAGATCGTCGACAAGTTCGGCACCCGCACCTTCGAGGGGTACTACAACAACGACGAGGCCAACGCCGAACGCATCCGCAACGGCTGGTACTGGACCGGTGACCTCGGCTACCTCGACGGGGACGGGTTCCTCTACTTCGCCGGGCGCCGCGGCGACTGGATCCGGGTCGACGGCGAGAACATCTCCGCCCTGACCATCGAACACGTGCTGCGCCGCCACCCGCAGGTGATCGCCGCCGGTGTGTTCGCCGTGCCCGATCCGCGCTCCGGGGACCAGGTGATGGCGGCCATCGAGGTGGCCCGCCCCGGCGAGTTCCACATCGACGAGTTCGCCGCCTTCCTGCGGGGCCAGGACGACCTGGGTGCCAAGGGTGCGCCGCGACTGTTGCGGGTCTCCGGCAATCTCCCGGTCACCGGCTCCAACAAGGTACTCAAACGTGAACTGCAGCAACAACGTTGGCATACCGAGGAACCGGTGTACCGATGGGTGGGCCGCACGGGCCCCGAGTATCGGCCGATGACCGATGCCGACCGGGCCGCGTTGGATGGGGAGTTCGCCACGTACGGAAGGCAACGTCATGTCTGATCGGCAGCATTGGGATGAGACCACCGATGTGCTGGTCGCCGGATCGGGCGCCGGCGGGGCGACCGGCGCCTACACCGCGGCCAGGGAAGGTCTGGGCGTGATCCTCGTCGAGGCGACCGACAAGTTCGGCGGCACCACCGCGTACTCCGGTGGCGGCGGAATGTGGTTCCCGTGCAATCCCGTTCTGCAGCGCGCCGGCGTCGACGACACCCTCGATGACGCGTGCGAGTACTACCGGGCCGTGGTCGGGGACCGCACACCGGCGGCGCTGCAGGAAACCTACGTCCGCAGCGGGGCGCCGCTCATCGAGTACCTGGAAAGCGATGAGCTGCTGAAGTTCTCACTGCTGCCCTGGCCGGACTATTTCGGCAGGGCGCCCAAGGCGCGTGCCGACGGTATGCGCCACATTGCCGCCAAACCGCTCAAGGTCGCCGCGGCACCCGCACTGCGGAAATCGGTGCGTGGGCCGCTGGACGCCGACCGCCTGGGCCATCCGCAACCCGAGGACTATTTCGTCGGCGGCCGGGCACTGATCGCCCGGTTGCTGACCGCCACCGCCCGCTACCCGGACGCCTCGGCGCGCCTGAACACCGCGCTGGTCGAGCTGGTGGTGCAGGACGGCCGGGTGGCCGGTGCGATCGTGGAGACCGACGGGCAGCGCCGGGCCATCCGCGCACGCCGCGGCGTGCTGCTGGCCGCCGGCGGCTTCGAGCACAACGACGAGATGCGGGCCCGCTACGGTGTGCCCGGAGACGCCCGGGACACCATGGGCCCGTGGGGAAATCGCGGTCTGGCCCACCTGGCCGGTATCGCCGCCGGCGCCGACACCGACCTGATGGATCAGGCGTGGTGGTCACCGGGGCTCACCCACCCGGACGGGACGTCGGCCTTCGCGCTGTGGTTCACCGGCGGCATCTTCGTCGACGATCACGGCAAGCGGTTCGTCAACGAATCCGCCGCCTACGACCGGCTGGGCCGTGGTGTCCTGCACGCGATGGCCGCCGGCACGGTGACGCTGCCGTACTGGATGGTCTACGACGACCGCGAGGGCGTCGTCCCGCCCGTCAAGGCCACCAACGTCTCGATGGTCGACACCGAGAAGTACCTCGCGGCCGGATTGTGGCGGACGGCCGACACGCTGGAGGAACTGGCCGCCGAGATCGGGGTGCCGCCGCGGGAACTGGTCGCCACGGTGGCCCGGTTCAACGATTTCGTGCGTGCCGGTGCCGACGAGGATTTCGGCCGCGGCGACGAACCGTATGACCGCGCGTTCTCCGGCGGCGAGTCCCCGCTGGTGCCGATCGAGCAGGGCCCGTTCCACGCCGCCGCCTTCGGGGTGTCCGACCTGGGCACCAAGGGCGGATTGCGCACCGACACCGCCGCGCGGGTGCTGGATTCCGGGGATCGGGTGATCGCCGGCCTGTACGCCGCGGGCAACACCATGGCCGCCCCGAGCGGCACCGCATACCCCGGCGGTGGCAATCCGATCGGAACGAGCATGCTGTTCAGCCACCTGGCGGTGCGAGACATGTTAAGCAGGAGTGATGAGCGCTTGCGCGAAGAACAGAGCACCTGAGCATGACTGAGATCCGGGAGATCGACGCAGGCACATCGATGACGCGGTTCGCCCGCGGCTGGCACTGCCTGGGCCTGGCCGACTCGTTCCGCGACGGGCAACCGCACGGCATCGACGCCTTCGGCACCAAGCTGGTGGTCTACAGCGATGCCGCCGGGGCCGTGCACGTGCTCGACGGGTACTGCCGCCACATGGGTGGGGACCTGTCCCGCGGCACCGTCAAGGACGACAACCTGGCCTGCCCGTTCCACGACTGGCGCTGGGGCAGCGACGGCAAATGCAAGCTGGTGCCCTACGCCAAGCGCACCCCGCGGATGGCGCGCACCCGCACCTGGCCCACCCACGAGGTCAACGGGCAGCTGCTGGTCTGGCACGACCCGGAGCGTTCCAGTCCGCCACCGGAACTGGCGCCACCGTCCATCGACGGTTACGCCGAGGGCCGGTGGTCGCCGTGGCAGTGGAATTCGATCCTCATCGAGGGCTCGCACTGCCGTGAGATCGTGGACAACAACGTCGACATGGCGCACTTCTTCTATATCCACCACGCCTACCCGACGTTCTTCAAGAACGTCATCGAAGGCCACACCGCCAGCCAGTTCATGGAGTCCAAACCGCGGCCGGACTACATCGCCGACCCCGACAAGCTCTGGGACGGAACGCATCTGCGGTCCGAGGCCACCTACTTCGGTCCGGCCTACATGATCAACTGGCTGCACAACGACCTCGCGCCGGGCTTCACCGTGGAGGTGGCGCTGATCAACTGCCATTACCCGGTGACGCACAACTCGTTCGTGCTGCAGTACGGCGTGGCCGTCCAGCAGATGCCGGGCCTGCCCGCCGACAAGGCCGCCAAGCTCGCCGGGGCCATGAGCCGGTCCTTCGGCGACGGATTCGGAGAAGACGTCGAGATCTGGAAGCACAAGACCCGCATCGACAACCCGCTGCTCACCGAGGAGGACGGCGGCGTCTATCAGCACCGGCGCTGGTACGAGCAGTTCTATGTGGACGTCGCCGATGTGACGCCGGAGATGACCGACCGTTTCGAGTTGGAGGTCGACACCACCCACGCGTTCGGCATCTGGGAACAAGAGGTCAACCACAACCTGGAGAACCTGGCCACGCGCTGACCACCTGCACCCGGGGCGGGAGCAACTGGCGGGTGACTGGTCGGCATGGTGAACTGGGTCAGCTAACGTCAGCTGAGCACCCGACGTCGGCCGCACCGACGCGCACATGTCGTTTTCGCAGGAGGAGTTGTCGTGCCCGACGACCGTAGCGCGCCGCCGCACAGGTACGACGGGGTGGACGGGCCGCGGGTGGCGATCGCCCACGACTACCTCACCCAGCGTGGCGGGGCGGAGAAGGTGGTGCTCTCGATGAGCAAGGCGTTCCCGGACGCCCCCATCTACACCCTGCTGTACGACCCGGACGGCACCTACCCGGAATTCGCGGACCGCGATATCCGGGTTTCCCCGCTCAACCGGGTCTCATTGTTCCGCAAGCACCACCGGGTGGCCCTGCCCGTGCTGCCGTTCGCGGCCGGCGCGATGTTCGTCGACGCCGACGTGGTGGTGACCAGCAGCAGCGGCTGGGCACACGGCTTCCGGACCGACGGCGCCAAACTCGTGCACTGCCACACCCCGGCGCACTGGCTCTACGCGTTGGACCACTACCTCAAACCCGACGGGGACACCCTGAAGCGGGCCGCGCTGAAAGTGGGCTCGCCCCTGCTGAAGTCGTGGGACCGCCGGGCGGCGATGACAGTCGACCGTTACCTCGCCGTGTCGACGGCCATCAAGCACCGCATCCACGCCGCCTACGGCATCGACGCCGGCGTGTTGCCGTCCCCGATCGCGATGAAACCGCACACCGCGGCCGAACCGGTCCCCGAACTGCAGGACTGGGCCACCGACGGAGGCGAACCGTTCTACCTGTGCGTGTCCCGGCTGATGGCCTACAAGAACGTGGACGCCGTGGTGGGGGCCTTCGCGAACACCGATCGCCGCCTGGTGGTGGTCGGCCACGGCCCGGAGGCCGCGCGCATCGAGCGGATGAAGACACCCAATGTGCGGATGCTCTCGGCGCTCACCGACGGGCAGATGGCCTGGCTGTACCAGTCCTGCCGGGCGTTGATCGCGGCCAGTTACGAGGATTTCGGGCTGACCCCCATCGAGGCGGCGGTGTCGGGGCGACCCGCGGTGGTGCTGCGCTGGGGTGGCTTCCTGGACACCGTGGTCGAGGGCACGACCGGGATGTTCTTCGACCGGCCGGCCGCCGATTCCATCGCCGAGGCGCTCGACCGCTTCGAGGCCTGCCGCTTCGACCCCGACACACTGCGGGCGCACGCCGAACGGTTCACCGAGCAGCGGTACGCGGAATCGCTGTACACCGCCGTCGACCAACTGAGCGGCACCCGAAATCCTGAACGGGCCGGGTAACGGCCAACCGAGCGGCGCGAGCCTGTTCGGCTAGTTATGGTTGACGCGAATTTCTCAAAGGAGCACAACACCTATGACCGGAGTACCAGCGTCGGCAGATCCGGCAGACGTCGCCCGCAAGCTTGCCGCTGCTCCCGATCTGCACATGCCCCCGCCGCCCGAGTGGATTCTCGACGAGAACAACCGGGTCATCGACTACAAGATGCAGGGCATGACCCGCGGCCGCAAGATCCGCAACCGGCTCGGTGAGCTGTTCTTCAACAGCTTCATCACCTTCATCCCGTCGCACACCATCCGGCAGGGCTTCCTGCGGCTGATGGGTGCGCGGATCGGGCAGCGCACCTCGATCCTGCGTGGCACCACGGTGCTGGACATCGAGTTCCTCACCATCGGTGACGGTGTCGCGATCGGGTTCCGCTGCCTGCTGGACTCCCGCGCCGGCCTCTACATCGGTAACAACGTGACCATCGCCAGCGACGTGCACTTCATCGGCGGCGGCCACGACATCAACCACCCCGACTTCCTGCCGGTCCCGATCCCGACCGTCGTGCAGGACTACGTGTGGATCGCCAGCCGCGCGATGGTGCTGCCGTCGCTCATCCACCGCGGCGCCGTGGTGGCCGCGCATGCCGTGGTGAACAAGGACGTCGACGAACTCGCGATCGTCGGCGGTGTGCCCGCCAAGGTGATCGGTAAGCGTCCGGCCGACTCACTGGGCTACACCAACAATCACCGCCCGCTGTTCTACTGATGGGTGCGGCGTCGGTCCCGTTCGGTGATCACCGGCTCGTGTTCGTCGCGCCCGACGAGGGCCAGACCGCGGTCGGCGACTACGCGCAGGACCTGCTGACCGCGCTGCGCCCGCATTTCGGCGAGGTCGTCGAACACCGCACCGCCGGGCCGGGCCAGGACAGTCTGGCCGATCTGCGCAGGCATCGCGCGCAGGTACGGCGACTGGTGGCCGAAGGGCCGCCCGGACGGACCCTGGTGCACGCCGAGTTGTCCACCGGTGTGCTGCCCACCTTCTGGGCCGTGGCGGGCCTCAAGGGCGTTCCGGTCACCTCCACGATCCACGATCCGCCGCAGGGTCTGTGGTTTTTGGCCCGCACCCGCCGTATCGCGCAGTCCCGGCTGCTCACCCATGGCATCCACTACCCGCTGCGACCGCTGTCGCAGGCCATCGAGGGCCGGGTGCACGGGGACCGGACGCTGATCGCGCTCACCGAGACCGGCAGGCAGTCGATCGAACGCACCTATCCGCGCACCACCACCTACTACGTTCCGCACCTGGTGCGGGAACGGCCCGCCATCAGGCCCGCCGAAGAGCGCCCCAAGGCGGTCGGATTCTTCGGATTCGTCTACCGCGGCAAGGGTTTCGAGCAGATCGCCCGGATCCGCGAGTTGCTGCCCGACGATATCGCCATCCGGGTCGCCGGGCGCGGCACCGAAGAGTTGCCGCGGGCCGACGGCATCGAGATCCTGGGCGGTGTGGACGGCGCGCACGAAGATGCGTTCTTCGATTCGGTGCGCGCCATCGTGGTTCCCTACGGCAAGCGGCACTTCTACGCCGAGACCTATCCGGCCTCCGGCGTGGTGGCGCACGCGATGGCCTACAGCACGCCGGTGGTGTGCACCGGGTACGGCTCGCTGGCCGAATTGGACAGTGCGCACGGTGTTCTCACCGTGAGCCCGCGCGGTGAGGGTGAGGACGCCGTGGCGACCGGCCTGGCCGAGGGGATCGAGTCGTTGCTCAACGATCCCGCCCGGCTCGCCGAACTGGGGCGCAACGCCGACCGGACCCGTCAGGAGCGTTCTGCCGAGCGCACCGCCGACGCCCTCGTCGAGATCTGGACGCGGGTCCTCTCCGGACAGAGCGAAAGCGCCTGAACGGGTGACCGAACCGATCGAGCCGGTGGCGCCCGCGCCCACCTCGCATCATCTGGTGCGCACGCTGTGGGCGGTGTTCTGGCTCTACGGCGGCCGCGGCGTCGGCCTGCTGTGGACGGTGATCATCATCGCCCAGCTCGGGATCGCCGACTACGGCCAGTACGGCATGGCGTATGCCGCCTTCTCACTGATCGGCCCACCGCTGGACAACCCGTTCGCGGTGCGCGCGGTACGGGAATCCGAGGAGCGGTTCCTCGCCGAACGGGCCACCCGGTATCTGCTCGGCCTGACCCTGATGGTGGCCGGGGCGGCTCTGGTCGAGGTCAGCTACATCGCCTGGTTCGGGCTGTTCGTGGCCGGCGGCGAGATCATCATGAAGGCCTACCAGAGCCACTGGGCACGCGACGGGCAGCCGCAACGGGTCGCGCAACTCGACACCATCCGCCAGGTCGTCAGCGTGATGTGTGCTGCCGCATACGTTTTCCTCGTCGACGACCCCACCCTGCAGGTCGCCAGCCTGTTCCTGGTGGCGCCCTATGTGGTGATCGCCGTCGTCGTCGGCTTCTCGGTGCTGGGGCCCCGCCCCGGTATGCCCGGTCCGCCCAAACTGATCGCCATCCTGGTCGGCGAGATGCTGGGCCTGGCCGCCTACCTGCAGGGCGATGTGCTGCTGCTGGGCTGGCTGACCAACGACACCATCGTCGGGTACTACGCGCTGACGGTCACCGTGACCATCGCGATCGTCGCCGTCGGGCAGTCCTTCGGCATGTCCTACAACCGCTCCCTGCGCGAGGGTGACGGGCAGCTGGCCGCCGGGCCGCCGCTGAAGAGCACCCTGATCCTGGGCGGCGTCGCCTGGCTGCTGGTCCTGATCGTCGGTGTGGTCATGCTGTTCACCCCGGCGCCACAGCAACTCGCGGTCGCGATGATCATCATGAGCTTGTTCTGCGGCATGCGGACCGTCACCTCGGTGTTCCAGGCGGTGCTCTACCTGCAACGTCGCGACACCACCCGGCTGGTGGCCAACATCAGCCTGCTGCCGGTCAAGCTGGGGCTGGTCGCACTGCTCGCGGTCGCGGGCGCCGTGGGKGCCGCCATCGCGACGGTGATCGCCGACGCGCTGCTGCTGGGCATCTACGCCTATGTCCTCTACCGCAAACCCCCTGCCAGAAAGGCGCCGGAATGACCAGGGCGACGTTCCTGCTGTCGAAGGATCCGGTCGTCGAGCACGGCGGGGATGTGGAGCTGTCCCGGCTGGTGATGCGGCTGGCCTCGGATTCCCACGAGGTGTCGGTCATCTGTCTGTCGCATCAGCCGCCGGGCCGCACCACCGCCGATCTGGTCGAGGGCGGCGCCGTCGTGCAGCGGGTGGCCAAGTCCGGTGTGCAGCCGCTGCGGTTGCTGAAGGACACCGCGCGCAGCGGGCGCAGCCTCGCGCACGCCCGGTTCGACAACGACGAACTGGTCGCCGCGATCTCCGCGTCACCGGCCGACGTGTTCGTCGCCGAGCACAGCTACATGGCCGAATCGTTCCTGCGCAGCGAACGGCGCGGCAACGCGCGGTTCGTGGTCAACACCCATGTCAGCGAATCCCTGGTCTGGCGGGCCACCCGGGGAGTGCTGGGGCGCCTGCAGGTGGGCAGGTTGGTGCGCGACGAACTGCGGGTGGCCCGCGCTGCCGACGCGGTGGGCACCTACGACGCCGAGGAGGCGGAGTTCTACCGCGCCAACGGTGTTCCGTCCGCGCGCTGGCTGGATCTGACGCTGCCGCCGGCCGCCCAGGTCGAGGTGGCGGCCACCCCGCGCCGGCTGGTCCTGATGGGGACCAGGGACTGGGCGCCGAATCAGGAGGCGTTCCTGACCGCGCTGCGGCTGTGGCCGCAGATCTCGGCGGGCATCGCCGGCGCCGAACTCTGCGTCATCGGCGCCCGACACTCGAAAGCCAAGGCACCGCAGTATCCCGACGGTGTGCGCGACCTCGGTTTCGTCGACGACCTGGTCGGTTTCCTGGGGACCTGCCGGGCCATGATCGCGCCGATCAGCACCGGTGGCGGGGTGCGGGTGAAGATCCTCGACGCGGCCCGGATGGGCCTGCCGGTGGTGGGCACCACCCCCGCCGTCGGCTCGCTGGGCGATCTGTTGGAACTCGGCGTCCACGACGAGGACGCCGACTTCGTCGCCGAGTGCCGCCGGCTGCTGCTGGATGTGCAGGCCGCCACCGCGGCGGGGGACCGGCTGTACGCGCTGAACAGCCGGTATTGGCAGGAGCGACGGCCCCACCGTGCGGTCGAGGCGCTGCTGACCGGTTAGTGGCGTCCGGCGCTGACCGGTGCCGCCGTCGGCACGGACCTGGTGGCCTCGGCGATGCGCGTCTCCAGCGCGGCGCGCTCTTTGTCCTCGCGCCGGAGTTGATCGGCGTAGGCCAGAAATGTCAGGAAAATGGTGTACAGAAACACGATCTGCGGGATGACCACCACGGGGTGATCGAGATTCAGAGCAACGATCGAGAATCCGATGAATACGCCGCCATAAAGTGCGCCCGGTAGCGAATTCGATCGCAACAACCGGTAACCAATTACACACCCGATCACGACGACCGCCAGAAACGCCGCTCCGACGAAGATGCCGCCGCGGTGAATCGCGATCAACGGGGCATTGGACACGAAGTTCTCGATGAAGGCGTACGCACCGTCCTTGAACTCGCGCTGCGACCAACCCCAACCGAACAGCCAGTGCCCGTCCATGCGTCCGGGGAACTCCCGGATCGAGTCCACCCGGTCGGTGGCGCCGGCGTCATTGGAGCTGAGCGTGCCCATCAGCCGGGTACGCACCGAGGGCACCATGAAGGCGCCGATGAAGGCCAGCGTCAGCGTGCCGACCAGGATCTGGCGATCGCGTGAACGCATCGGGTGGAACACGAAAACCAGTACGACACCGACCAATACGCTCACGATGGCCGAGCGGCTCAGCGTCAGCGCGATGGCCGAACCGAGGATCGCGGCGATCACCACGCGCCGCCAACCGGTGAAGACGATCATGGCGATCACGAACGAGATGACCAGACCGATACCGGCGGCGTTGGGGTCCAGCCACAGCCCGCCGAGCCGGCTGAACGCCTGGCTGTCGGCGGCAACCTGGAATCGGTCGGTGCGTGGCAGATTCGAGGTGCCACCGGTGAAGAAGAAACGTTCGGTATTGGCCACCGCATAGCCGAAGATCCGGAATGGCTGCAGCAGTATCTGATTGGAGCCGAGCACAATTGACCCGATACCGATCAGCGCATTGAAGCTGGCCGCATAGACGAAGATGCGGCCGAACTTGGCCAGATGCTCCCGCGGCAGCGCGAGCAGCGCGAAGAAAGCGCCCGTGGCGATGGCCCACTTGGTGTAATCGAGGATGTTCACGATGGAGCTGAATGTGAGCACCATCGACACCCCGGAAATGACCACCAGCACCAGCACGCTCTTGGCCAGTGTGCTGCCCAGGACGGGGAAGCGTTTGGCGGCGTTGGGATGGACCAGAGCCGCCACCAGCGCGCCGCCGGCGAACGGGAGATACAGCGGAAGGTGCACGCCGGGGAAGTAGCCGAAGGGCAGCATGCCGACGGCGATCGCCATACCCCAGTACAGCCACAGCGGGTGGCGAAGGCCGACATAGACGCCGACCGCCAGTGCGATCAGCCCGCCGACGGCCATCACCCCGACCTTGCCGCCGAGCGCCACCGTGCCGGCGATCACGGGCACCAATATGATGATCGCGGCTCCGACCAGCAGGTTGGGCCGTGTAGACGCGCCGAGTTTCATTGCGGACTCGTCTTCATTGCGGAATGATCCTCACGGCTTTACCGCACCGTCGTTGCATTTAACTATCCTTGCATCGACTTAGCTGGCCGCGCTACAGGGGCGCTCGGCAAAGTGTGCAGCTACTGTTGTTGACGCTATCGTTGCATTGTTGTGGCGATCCAAGAGCGAATGGAGTGCTCCCTTGGCCATCGGTGATTACCTGCGAATTTTTCGCCGGTTGTGGTGGGTGGTGCTCTTGGCGACGCTGATCGGCGTCGCGGTGGGTTATGCCAGCACCCTCTTCTCGACCCCGCAGTACTCATCGACGACACGGCTGTTCGTCACCACCCAGAGTGGCACCTCGGTGGGCGATGCCTACCAGAACAACCTGTTCTCCCAGGAGCGCGTCTTCTCCTACGCCGGTCTGGCCACCAGCGATCAGGTCGCTGCCCGGGCCATCGACCAGCTCAAGGCGCCGCTGACCGTCGATGAGCTGCGCGCCAAGATCACCGCGGTCCCGCTGCCGCAGACCGTGTTGCTCGACGTCACCGCCACCGATCCCGACCCGGCGGCCGCTCAGCGCTACGCCAATGCCGTCGCCGACCAACTGGTGAATGTGACCGCCGAACTGGAGACCTCGCGCCGTGGCGGCGAGGCCGCGGCAGCCGCGGTGCTCGTCGACGACGCCAGCTATGGCACCAAGGTGGCCGCCATGGGTCTGACCACTCGCTTGGCCGCCGGTGCGGTGGGCGGTCTGGTGCTCGGCGTGCTGTTGGCGATCGCGCTGGGTCTGTCCGACTCCAAGCTGCGCCGTCGCGAGCGCATCGAGGACGTCACCGGTATCCCGCTGCTGGGCACGCTGGTGGCCGACAAGCAGAGCCGCGACGGCATCATCGACATCGACTCCGGCGGCCTGGCCGTCGAGCGCCTGCGCGAACTGCGCACCAACGTCCAGTTCGCCCGCAATGCCACCGGTCAGCACCCCCGGGTGATCGCCGTGACCAGCCCGTCCCCCCAGGACGGCCGGTCCTCGACCGCCATCGACCTGGCCGTCGCGTTCGCCGAGTCGGGCCACTCGGTGGTCCTGGTCGACGGTGACCTGGTGAATCCGGAACTGCCGCAGCTGCTTGCGCTCGACTCCGCGGCCGTCACGCAGGCCGGAACGAAGGGCTTCACCACGCTGCTCGCCGGCCAGCACGACCTGTCCGAGTCGCTGATCGAGGTGCCGCAGTCCGGTTTCGCGCTGCTGCCGTCCGGTCCGGTGCCCTCGGTGCGTCGCGAGCTGTGGGGCGACCAGCGGGTGCAGCGGGTGCTGGAACTGCTGCGCGGACACTTCGACTACGTCATCATCGACACCCCGCCGCTCACCAAGTACGCCGACGGCGCCGTGCCCGCCGCACTCGGCGACGGCGCACTGGTGCTCGGCCGGCTCGGCCACACCAAGACCACGGCGCTGCGCAAGGCGCTCAAGGTGCTGCAGACCGCGCACGCACCGGTGCTCGGCGTGGTCGCCACCTGCGAGCCGGGAC
>NZ_JBFUKN010000098.1:0-23926 GCF_056400845.1 Mycobacterium sp. P4_H6
ACCTAGAGGCACACCGCGTGCGCGTCCTTCATCTCTGCGTGGACACGCCGAGAGCGCTTGTGCTGCAGTATTAACCGACCCTGAACAGCAAGAAAGCGCCCACTAGAACACTAGGAGCGCCACATACGTGCGATCACCGACAAAACCGTCCAGAAAGTGACGGCCGTGATCAATGAGTCCAAAGAAATTTTTGGGACTCACCTGTCGCTCGAATGTCGCTGAGAGGTAGGCACTTTCGAATGGCAACCGTCAGGTGTCGACCGGCCCACGGTCCCCGAGAACGGGCTGCCGCGGACCCCCGATGTTGAAGTCGGGGCACCAGGGCGAGTGCCCGTCCGTGTCCAGCCAGACGACCTGCAGGCCCCGGATCGGCCCGTCGCGGAACGCCACCGCCCACCCCATGTGCACGTCCGGGTGCGTCACCTCGACGAACTCCGCGCACGACCGGTCCGGAAAGGTGAATATGTCACCGGGCGCGGGCGTGACCTCGCGGACCATGTACCCCGCCACGGCATTGAGCAGCAGCATCGACCGCTCGGGCGGAAGCCCGGTGATGAGCAGTTCCGGCAGCCCGGCCTCGCTCAATCCGACCGTGTACCCGAAGGGCGGTTCGGTCTCGACGTACTGCACCGCCCAACCCTCCTTCATCACCGTGCTCCGCAGCACGTCGAGATAGTCCTGCCGGGTGGCCCCCGGGTGATCGCATTGCCAGCACATGATGTGCCCCTTTCGTCGGTCTTGGCAGACACGATGCGCCGCACCACCGACAACCCGGCCTGGCAGAATCACTGGGTGTCCACCATCAACGGTCGTGTCTCGCACTGGTTCGACAAGATGCCGTCGCTGCGGCCACGGCTGCCCGGGGACCGCGACGCCGATGTCTGCATCGTCGGCGCCGGATACACCGGTCTGTGGACCGCCTACTACCTCAAGAAAGCCGACCCGTCGCTGCGCATCACCGTCCTGGAGGCGCGCTTCGCCGGCTTCGGTGCGTCCGGCCGCAACGGCGGCTGGCTGTCCGGGCTGGTTCCCGGCGATCGCAACCGGATGGCGAAAACCTATGGCCGCGACAAGGTTCTGGCCTGGCAGCAGGMACTCAACGAATCCGTCGACGAGGTCATCGAGGTGGCCGACCGCGAAGGCATCGACGCGGGCGCGGTCAAGGGTGGCAACCTGGAGATCGCGCGCAACCCCGCGCAGGCGGCGCGGCTGGCCGCCAGTGTCGCCGAGGAACGCCGTTGGCAGAACGACGTCACCGAACTGACCAGAGCGCAAGCGGCGCAACGGATCAACATCGACGGACTGGTCTCCGCCTACCACAGCCCGGACTGTGCCCGCATCCAACCGGCCGCGCTCGCCGCCGGTCTGGCCGACACCGTCGAGCGCCTCGGCGTCACCATCCACGAACAGACAGCGGTCATCGAGATCCAGCAGGGCAAGGCGATCACCAGGACCGGCGCCGTGCGCGCGCCGATCGTGCTGCGGGCCACCGAGGGCTTCACACCCGCACTGCCCGGCCTGCGCAGGCGGTGGCTGCCGATGAACAGCTCGATGATCGCCACCGATCCCATCCCGGCGCACATCTGGGACGAGATCGGTTGGCAGGGACGCGAAACCGTCGGAGACACCGCGCACGGATTCTTCTACGCGCAGCGCACCGTCGATGACCGCATCGCCATCGGCGGGCGCAGCGTGCCCTACCGGTTCGGGTCACGCACCGATCAGGACGGGCAGGTACCCGCCCGCACCATCGGGCTGCTGTCGGAGGTGCTGCACTCGATCCTGCCGCAGGTCCGTGACATCCCCATCGCGCACGGGTGGTGCGGTGTGCTGGCGGTGCCGCGCGATTGGGAAGCCGGTGTCGCCCTGGACCGCACCACCGGGCTGGGTTGGGCCGGCGGCTACGTAGGGCACGGCGTGACGGCGACCAACCTGGCCGGGCGCACACTGGCCGACCTGGTGCTGACCCGGAACACCCCGATCACCGAATTGCCGTGGGTCGGCCACCAGTCGCGTAACTGGGAACCCGAGCCCATGCGTTGGCTCGGGGTGCGCGGCCTCTACATCGCCTACAAACTCGCCGACCGGCACGAGGCCAACGGCCGCCGCACGACATCACCCATCGCGCGGGTCGCCGACGTCATCACGCAGAAGCCCTGAACGGACGCGCCTAGGCCTCCGCGCGTTCCTTGAGCCGCTGCAGGGTGATCTTGATGTGCTCGGCGTTGGCACCGGCCCGGTCGCTCACGCCGGTGGCCAGGCCGGCGACCTTCTTGAACCATCCGGCCCGGCGGTCCCACATCGACTCGGTGACGGTGCACCCGCCGTCGGCGGGTGCGATGTCATAACGCCAGTGCGCCACCGGGAAGACCGCAGATTTCACGTCGAACGCGAACGTCGACCCCGGGGCCGCATCGGTGATGGTGCAGGTGGTGGTCCAGGACTTCGACCCGTTGCGGTTCTCGCCCTTGAACACCGCTCCCGGGACGACCGCCGAGTGCCCCTTCGTCCACTGCATGGCGCAGGCCTCCTCGGCCAGTGCCGCCAGCGTCGGCAGGTCGGTGATCAGCGCGTATACCTCCGCCGGTTCGGCAGCGATCGTCACGGATGCGGTAATCGGTGCATTCATGGGCCGATCGTAACGATCAGGAGTGTCGGGAATCACTGCATCGCGGCCAACGTTGTCCGACACATGAGCGAGCGTCCCGTGTGGCAGCCCACCGCCGAGCATCCGATCACCGTGACGCCGACCGGCAGACACGTCACGGTCACGGTCGACGGGGTGGTCGTGGCGGAGTCGGACGGCGCGGTGACGCTTCAGGAGTCAACCTATCCGGCGGTGCAGTACATCCCGCTGGCCGACGTGGTGACATCGGCCCTGGCGCGCAGCGAAACGACCACCTACTGCCCCTACAAGGGTGAGGCCAGTTACTACCACGTCGGTGATGTGCAGGACGCCATCTGGACCTACGAGCAGCCCTACCCCGCGGTGGCCGACATCGCAGGCAAGGTCGCCTTCTACCCGGACAAGGCGCAGATCTCGCTGGCCTAGATTGGGCAGGTGCCCACCACATCGGTGACCTTCGGCGGACCCGTGAGTCCCGGGTTCACCTTGTCACCGTTGCGCCGCGGAAGCGGAGACCCGTGCTTCCAACTGATCGCCGGTGACACCTGGCGTACCTCGATGACGCGCACCGGCGCGGTCACCGCACGGATCCGCAAAACGGCGCCCGACACGGTGGAATGTGAGGCATGGGGCCCAGGTGCGGCCGAGTTCCTGGACGGATTCGGCGCGCTGCTCGGATACGAGGACGACACTTCGGGTTTCGACCCGGCGGAACCGACCATCGCCGAGGCCTACCGGCGGGTGCCGCACCTGCGGCTGGGCCGGACCGGCCGGGTGCTGGAGGCGCTGATTCCCGCGGTACTGGAGCAGCGCGTGTACGGCAAGGACGCCTTCCGCGCGTGGCGGTTGCTGACCACCAAGTTCGGCGCACCGGCGCCCGGTCCGGCACCGGCAGGGATGCGGGTGCCGCCCACCGCCGACGTGTGGCGGCGCATTCCGTCCTGGGAGTTCCATCTCGCCAATGTGGACCCGGGTCGGGCCCGCACGGTAGTGGGGTGCGCGCAACGCGCCGACGCGCTGGAGCGGCTGCACCCCGCCAAGGCCGCCGCCGGCCTGACATCGCTGCCCGGCGTCGGTGTGTGGACGGCGGCCGAGACGATGCAGCGCGCCTTCGGTGACGCCGACGCGCTCTCGGTCGGTGACTACCACCTGGCCAAGGTGGTCGGTCTGAGCTTGCTGGGCAGGCCCATCGACGACGCCGAGATGGTCGATTTGCTCGAACCGGTGCGCCCGCACAGGCACCGGGCGGTGCGGTTGCTGGAAGCCAGCGGGCTGGCCGTCCGGCAACGTCGCGGGCCTCGGCAGGCGATCCCCAACTTACGTGCGCTGTGACCTGAATTGATTATCGATCAGGCGCGTTGGGTATGCGTCGGGGGAGCCAGACGACGCAATGACGCCGATACGAAGGAGACACCATGACCACGTTCACCGTTCCGGGGCTTTCCGACAAGCAGGGTGCCGAGGTGGCAGAGCTGCTGCAGAAGCAGCTGAGTCGCTACAACGACCTGCACCTGACGCTCAAGCACGTGCACTGGAACGTCGTCGGACCCAATTTCATCGGTGTGCACGAGATGATCGACCCCCAGGTCGAGTTGGTGCGCGGATACGCCGACGAGGTCGCCGAACGCATTGCGGCGCTGGGAGCTTCTCCGCTGGGCACCCCGGGCGCGATCATCAACGACCGCACCTGGGATGACTACTCGGTGAACCGCGACAACGTGCAGGCGCATCTGGCCGCGCTCGATCTCGTGTACACCGGCATCATCGAGGACACCCGCAAGAACATCGAACGCCTCGACGACATCGACCTGGTCTCACAGGATCTGCTCATCGGGCACAGCGGCGAGCTGGAGAAGTTCCAATGGTTCGTCCGTGCGCATCTGGAGAGCTCGGGCGGCCAGCTGGCCCACGAGGGCAAGAAGACCGAGAAGGGCGCGGCCGGCAAGGCCCGTAAGTAGCTCAGTCCGTGCGCGATTCCAGCGCGTCGTCGCGGACCGGGCGTTCGGCGAGTTCCTCTGCCACCCCGAACAACAACGGGTAGGCGACACCGGCGATGGCGGCACCGACCAGCGGGGCAACCCAGAACAGCCACAGCTGGCTCGGTGCGCCGTCGCCGTTGAAGAATGCGACACCGGTCGATCTGGCCGGGTTGACCGAGGTGTTCGAGATCGGGATCGAGATCAGGTGGATCAGCGTCAGCGTCAGCCCGATTGACAAGCCCGCGAAGCCTTTCGGCGCCCGGTCGTCGGTCGAACCGAGGATCACCAGCAGGAAGATGAAGGTGAGCACGATCTCGGCGATGAGCACCGCCACCAGCGAGTAGCCGCCGGGGGAGTGGTCGCCGAATCCGTTGGCGGCCATGTTCCCGGTAGCCGTCCAGCCCTCTTTACCGCCGGCTATCACGTAGATGACGGCGCCGGCGACGAACCCGCCGATCACCTGGGTGATCCAGTACGGCACGACGGCGGACCACTCCACCCGTTTGGCCAACGCGGCACCGAGCGTCACGGCGGGATTGAAGTGGCCGCCGGATATGGTGCCGAAGGCGTACACGCCGGTGAGTACCGTCAGGCCGAAAGCCAGTGAGACGCCGAGGAATCCGATTCCCAGCGAGACACCGTCGCCGGACAGGAACTTCGCGGCGAACACTGCGCTGCCGCAGCCGCCGAGCACGAGCCAGAAGGTGCCGATGAATTCGGCGGCCAGCCGGTGCGCCATTGTGGGCTTGGTCATGGTGCTACCCTTCGCCGGAAGCAGTGCTTACCAGCTGAGAGTCGCACGATTCACCGGCCGGGAAAGGCCGTCAAAAATCTTGTCACCGAACCTTGGCCGTACGGTGACGCAGAAGTTGTCAACGGTAGGCAGTCAACCGGGCGGTCAACGCCACCTTCCCGTCATCGCCGATGCCCTTGGCCTCGGCCACCCCGCTGCTGCGTCCCGCATGCAGCGCCGTTGCGGTGTAGTGCGAGCTACCCCCGCCGATGAGGCGCCGCAGATAATTGATCCGCAGCGACGCGGTGAGCAGCGGCGTGTCGGCGCGATCGATGTTCAGCGCGGCCGAGCCCACCAATTCCAGCCCGGCGGCGGCCACTCCGCCGTGCACGGCACCCAGGGTGTTGTTGATCGCGGAATGCGCGCGCTGTTGCAGCACGACACCGCTGCCGCCGGTTTCGGCGACCTCGACGGCCATCAGTTCGGCGAGTCCGGTCGGCAGTGGTTCGACCCGCTCGGAGGGCTCCTCGAACGCGCCGGGCACGTGCACGGCGGCGGTGATGTAGAACGTGCGCACCGTGGCGAGGCCGATCTCGGTGCCCCGGTGGGTCAGCGTGCACTCCGACAGTGAGGTGGCGCCCGCAGCGCCCACCGGCCTGCTGACGGCCAGCACGGGCTCCGCAGGGTCCTCGGCGATGGTCGCCTGGGCGCCGGGCGCGAATTCCATGGCGAGCTCGCTGGAGACCGTCCAGTGACCCTCGGGGCGACGGTCGTGGTTGGCGAAGCCGGCGATGTGGTCGACGAGGACTGCCAGCGGCCCCAAGGAAGCCGAACCTGTGAAGGGGTTCAGCAAGCCGTCCAGTGCCATGCTGGCGGCGTACTGGGTGGGTCCGGTCTCGACATTGGCGATGCCGAAGCGGCCGGGTGGGGTGGTCAGCGGATATGCCATCGTGGTCCAGCTTCGTGCCGTTGCCGCGGGCGTGTACCCCCGCGGGGTATTTAACGTGGAAAAAGGAACATCTCTAAGAATCTGGCTAGGCTTTCAGCAAACAGTCGATTATTCGTATTACCAGTTGGCCGATTACCGAATCAAGGGACAGCAAACGGGTGTGACGAGGGTCTCGATTATGGCCGGCGGGGCGGTGGTGAGCTGTTTGACGGTATCGAGCCCGAAAAACCCTCGCCGCCAAGGGTATTGCCGATTCCGGCCCGGCTCGGCCTGCGTGGTCCCGACGGCGCCGACAGCCAGCTACTTAGGTCTGACTAAGTTGGCACGTCACCCGGTGTTTGTCATATCGTTTTGTCCACTTGTGGCGAGCGGGTCAAAACCGACGTTCAGTGCTGCACGAAGGCACCGCGACCGCCCAGCCGGTGACCACCGGATGCCGCTGGTGACAGCCGGCAGTACGTGAGCAGCGCGCAGGCTCTGAGAGTAAAGGGTCAGGTGGGAATGACGGCCAAGCAGGGTCTGTACAACCCCGCATACGAGCACGACTCATGCGGTGTGGCGATGGTTGCCGATATCCACGGCCGTCGCAGCCGCGACATCGTCGACAAGGCGATCACCGCACTGCTGAACCTGGAGCACCGCGGTGCCGCCGGCGCGGAGCCCAACACCGGTGACGGTGCGGGCATCCTGCTGCAGGTGCCCGACGCGTTCCTGCGCGCAGTGGTCGACTTCGAGTTGCCCGAGGAGGGCAGCTACGCCACCGGTATCGCATTCCTGCCGCAGTCCGCTCGCGACGCCACCCTGGCGTGCGAGGCGGTAGCCAAGATCGTCGAAGCCGAGGGGCTGCAGCTGCTCGGGTGGCGCGACGTCCCGCACGACGACTCCTCCCTGGGTGCACTGGCACGCGATGCGATGCCGACCCTGCGTCAGGTGTTCATCGCCGGTGCCTCCGGCATGGACCTGGAGCGCCGCGCCTTCGTGATCCGCAAGCGTGCCGAGCACGAACTGGGCACCAAGGGCCCGGGCCAGGACGGACCGGGACGTGAAACCGTCTACTTCCCAAGCCTTTCCGGTCAGACATTCGTGTTCAAGGGGATGCTGACCACCCCGCAGCTGCGGGCGTTCTACCTCGATCTGCAGGATGATCGGCTGACCAGCGCGCTCGGCATCGTGCACTCGCGGTTCTCGACGAACACCTTCCCGTCCTGGCCGCTGGCGCACCCGTTCCGCCGGGTGGCACACAACGGCGAGATCAACACGGTCACCGGCAACGAGAACTGGATGAAGGCCCGCGAGGCGCTCATCCACACCGACGTGTTCGGCTACCACAACGACCTGAACAAGATCTTCCCGGTCTGTACCCCCGGAGCCTCCGACACCGCGCGGTTCGACGAGGTCCTCGAACTGCTGCACCTCGGTGGCCGCAGCATCGCCCACTCGGTGCTGATGATGATCCCGGAGGCCTGGGAGCGCAACGAGGAGATGGACCCCGCACTGCGGGCGTTCTACCAGTACCACGGCTCGTTGATGGAGCCCTGGGACGGACCGGCGTCGGTGTGCTTCACCGACGGCACCGTGGTGGGCGCCGTGCTCGACCGCAACGGCCTGCGCCCGTCGCGCGTGTGGGTCACCAGCGACGGACTCGTCGTCATGGCCTCCGAGGCCGGCGTGCTCGACCTGGACCCGTCCACGGTCGTCAAGAAGATCCGTCTGCAGCCCGGCCGGATGTTCCTGGTGGACACCGCGCAGGGCCGCATCGTGGCCGACGAGGAGATCAAGGCGCAGCTGGCCGCCGAGCACCCCTATCAGGAGTGGCTGGACGGCGGGCTGTTCCACGTCGACGAGCTGCCGCAGGGCAAGTACGTCAAGATGCCTCACCACCGGGTGGTCATGCGGCAACAGGCGTTCGGTTACACCTATGAGGAACTGAACCTGCTGGTGGCGCCGATGGCCCGCACCGGCGCCGAGGCGCTGGGCTCGATGGGCACCGACACCCCGATCGCCGTGCTGTCCCAGCGGCCGCGGATGCTCTACGACTACTTCCAGCAGTTGTTCGCCCAGGTGACCAACCCACCGCTGGACGCCATCCGGGAAGAGGTGGTGACCAGCCTGCAGGGCACCGTCGGCCCCGAGGGCGACCTGCTCAACCCGGACGAGAACTCGTGCCGCCAGATCGTGCTGCCACAGCCGATCCTGCGCAACGCCGACCTGTCCAAGCTCATCGACGTGGATCCCGACCACGAGATCCGCGGCCGCAAGCACGGTATGCGGGCTGCTGTCGTCAGCTGCCTGTACCCGGTGGCCGACGGCGGTGCCGGACTGCGCCGCGCGCTGGAGGACGTCCGCACCAAGGTCTCGCAGGCGATCCGCAACGGCGCCCGCATCATCGTGCTCAGCGACCGCGAGTCCAACGAGTGGCTGGCGCCCATCCCGTCGCTGCTCTCGGTGGCCGCGGTGCACCATCACCTGGTCCGTGAGCGCACCCGCACCCAGGTCGGCCTCGTGGTCGAGTCCGGCGACGCCCGCGAAGTGCACCACATGGCGATGTTGTGCGGCTTCGGCGCGGCGGCGATCAACCCGTACATGGCCTTCGAGTCGATCGACGACATGATCGACCGTGGCGTCATCACCGGGCTGTCCAGCGACCAGGCCAAGGCCAACTTCGTCAAGGCCGCAGGCAAGGGCGTGTTGAAGGTGATGTCCAAGATGGGCATCTCGACGCTGGCGTCCTACACCGGCGCCCAGCTGTTCCAGGCCATCGGGATCAACCAGCGGGTGCTGGACGAGTACTTCTCCGGATTGCACTGCCCCACCGGCGGAATCGACCTGGACGACATCGCCGCCGACGTCGCGGCCCGCCATGAGCTGGCCTATCTGGACCGCCCCGACGAGTGGGCGCACCGCGAGCTCGAGGTGGGCGGGGAGTACCAGTGGCGCCGCGAGGGCGAGTACCACCTGTTCAACCCGGACACCGTGTTCAAGCTGCAGCACTCCACCCGGACCGGGCAGTACTCGGTCTTCAAGGAGTACACCAAGCTGATCGACGACCAGAGTGCCCGGATGGCCTCACTTCGCGGCCTGCTGAAGTTCAAAGAGCGCGA
The DNA here is from genome assembly GCF_056400845.1 of Mycobacterium sp. P4_H6. Classification (NCBI taxonomy): domain Bacteria; kingdom Bacillati; phylum Actinomycetota; class Actinomycetes; order Mycobacteriales; family Mycobacteriaceae; genus Mycobacterium; species Mycobacterium sp. P4_H6. The sequence continues at coordinate 9,389 of NZ_JBFUKN010000098.1, forward strand.
GTCTGTTCCGATCGACGAGGTCGAACCTGCCACCGAGATCGTCAAGCGCTTCTCCACCGGCGCGATGAGCTACGGCTCCATCTCCGCCGAGGCGCACGAGACGCTGGCCATCGCCATGAACCGGCTCGGCGGCCGGTCCAACTCCGGTGAGGGCGGCGAAAGCGTCGACCGCTTCGAGCCCGACGAGAACGGCGACTGGCGCCGCAGCGCCATCAAGCAGGTGGCCTCCGGTCGTTTCGGCGTGACCAGCCACTACCTGTCGAACTGCACCGATATCCAGATCAAGATGGCCCAGGGCGCCAAACCCGGTGAGGGCGGTCAGCTTCCGGGGCACAAGGTGTACCCGTGGGTCGCCGAGGTCCGTCACTCGACGCCCGGTGTCGGCCTGATCTCACCGCCGCCGCACCACGACATCTACTCGATCGAGGATCTGGCGCAGCTGATCCACGATCTGAAGAACGCCAACCCGGCCGCGCGTATCCACGTGAAGTTGGTGAGCGAGAACGGCGTAGGCACCGTCGCTGCGGGTGTCTCCAAGGCGCACGCCGATGTGGTGCTCATCTCCGGGCACGACGGCGGTACCGGTGCCACCCCGCTCACCTCGCAGAAGCATGCCGGCGCCCCCTGGGAGCTCGGTCTCGCCGAGACGCAGCAGACRCTSMTGCTCAACGGSMTKCGCGACCGCRTCGTSGTGCAGGTCGACGGACAGCTCAAGACCGGTCGTGACGTGGTGGTCGCCGCCCTGCTCGGTGGTGAGGAATTCGGTTTCGCCACCGCGCCGTTGGTGGTGTCGGGCTGCATCATGATGCGGGTCTGTCACCTCGACACCTGCCCGGTGGGTGTGGCCACCCAGAATCCGGTGCTGCGCGAGCGGTTCAACGGCAAGCCCGAGTTCGTGGAGAACTTCTTCCTGTTCATCGCGGAGGAAGTCCGGGAACTGATGGCGCAGTTGGGCTTCCGCACCATCAACGAGATGGTCGGACAGGTCGGCGCGCTGGACACCACCCAGGCCGCCGAGCACTGGAAGGCGCACAAGCTGGACCTGGCCCCGGTGCTGCACGAGCCCGAGTCGGCGTTCATGAACCAGGATCTGTACTGCAGCTCGCGTCAGGATCACGGCCTCGACAAGGCGCTGGACCAGCAGCTGATCGTGCAGTGCCGCGAGGCGCTGGATTCCGGCACCCCGGTGCGATTCACCACCAAGATCGCCAACGTGAACCGCACCGTGGGAACGATGCTGGGCCACGAGGTCACCAAGGCCTATGGGGGCCAAGGGCTTCCGGACGGCACCATCGACATCACCTTCGAGGGGTCGGCGGGGAACAGCTTCGGCGCCTTCGTGCCGCGCGGTATCACGCTGCGGGTGTACGGCGATGCCAACGATTATGTGGGGAAGGGACTTTCCGGCGGCCGCATCGTGGTGCGCCCGTCGGACAAGGCCCCGAACGACTATGTCGCGGAAGACAACATCATCGGCGGCAACGTCATCCTGTTCGGCGCCACCAGCGGCCAGGCCTACCTGCGCGGTGTGGTCGGCGAACGGTTCGCGGTCCGCAACTCCGGCGCGCACGCTGTGGTCGAGGGCGTGGGTGACCACGGCTGCGAGTACATGACCGGCGGGCGGGTGGTGATCCTCGGCCAGACCGGCCGTAACTTCGCGGCGGGAATGTCAGGCGGTGTCGCCTATGTGTATGACCCGGAGAAGAAGTTGCCGGGCAACATCAACGAAGAGATGGTCGATCTTGACGCACTGGATGACGATGACCTCGAAGGGTTGCAGGAATTGATCGTGGCACATGTCGACGCCACCGATTCTGCGGTGGGCCAACGGATCCTGGCGGATTGGACGGCACAGCAGGCGCACTTCGTGAAGGTGATGCCACGCGACTTCAAGAAGGTGCTGCTGGCGATCTCGGAGGCCGAGGCCGCCGGGCAGGATGTCGGCGAAGCGATCATGGCGGCCGCTCGTGGCTGATCCGAACGGCTTCCTCAAGCACACCGTCCGGCAGACCCCGGCCCGGCGGCCGGTGGACCTGCGCCTGCAGGACTGGAAAGAGGTCTACGAGGAGTTCTCCGACGAGACCCTGAAAGTCCAGGCCTCCCGCTGTATGGATTGTGGTATCCCGTTCTGCCACAACGGTTGTCCGCTGGGGAACCTGATTCCCGAGTGGAACGACCTGGTGTACCGGGACCGCTGGCGCGACGCCATCGAACGGCTGCATGCCACCAACAACTTCCCGGAATTCACCGGGCGGCTGTGCCCGGCGCCGTGTGAGGCCTCCTGCGTGCTCGGCATCAACCAGGATGCGGTGACCATCAAGCAGGTCGAGGTCGAGATCATCGACCACGCCTTCGACAACGACTGGGTCAAGCCGATGATCCCGACGGTGCGCACCATGAAGAAGGTCGCCGTCGTCGGGTCCGGGCCCGCAGGCCTGGCTGCCGCCCAGCAGCTGACCCGTGCCGGTCACTCGGTGACGGTGTTCGAGCGCGCCGATCGCATCGGCGGCCTGCTGCGCTACGGCATCCCCGAGTTCAAGATGGAGAAGCGCCACATCGATCGTCGTCTGGAGCAGATGACGGCCGAGGGCACCCAGTTCCGCACCGGCGTCAACGTCGGCGTCGACATCACCGTCGAACAACTCGACGCCGAGTTCGACGCGGTGGTGCTGGCCGGCGGTGCGACCGCGTGGCGTGACCTGCCGATCCCGGGCCGCGAGCTCGACGGTATCCACCAGGCCATGGAGTACCTGCCGTGGGCCAACAAACTGCAACAGGGCGACGATGTCGCCGGTCCCGACGGCGAGCCGCCCATCACCGCGAAGGACAAGAAGGTCGTCATCATCGGCGGCGGTGACACCGGCGCAGACTGCCTGGGCACCGCGCACCGTCAGGGCGCCGCCAGCATCCACCAGTTCGAGATCATGCCGCGCCCGCCCGAGACCCGTGCGGACTCCACCCCGTGGCCGACCTACCCGCTGATGTTCCGGGTGGCCTCTGCGCACGAAGAGGGTGGCGAGCGGGTGTTCTCGGTGAACACCGAGCAGTTCGTCGGCTCCGACGGCCGGGTCACCACGCTGAAGGTGCACGAGGTGGAGATGAAGGCCGGCAAGTTCGAGAAGGTGGAGGGGTCGGACTTCGATCTGGACGCCGACATCGTCTTCCTGGCGATGGGGTTCGTGGGCCCCGAGCGCGAGGGCCTGCTGACCGACCTGGGTGTCGAACTGACCGACCGCGGCAACGTCTCCCGCGACAAGGATTTCCAGACCACCGTTCCCGGCGTCTTCGTCGCCGGCGACATGGGCCGTGGACAGTCGTTGATCGTGTGGGCGATCGCCGAGGGGCGCGCCGCGGCGGCCGGTGTCGACCGCTACCTGATGGGCCAGTCGGCGTTGCCCCGGCCGATCGAGCCGTCGGCGGCCCCGCAGCGGTAGGCAACATCAGCAACTTCAGTCACACGAGAAACATCCGATTTGTGACCGGCGTGCCGGTTGGTGTTAGCCGCGTCACAGGTGTCTAATGATTGCGGCGGGGTCGTGCGGTAATGTGACCCCACGGTGCAGCTATTAGCCGACCGCAGGAGTTCTCACCGTGTACAACAATCCCATTTCACGGTCCCGAGTGAGTCGAATCGCCTGGTCATGGTTCCGTCACCCGGTCCGATGCCGTGAATTCCCAGCTAAGCACGAGCGGCTGATCACCCCCGACGAGTTAATGCGTTTCGGCTACTGACCGACCCGGGCGCCGCGCAGATCCCGATTCAGGACCTACGCGACACCCGTTTGCCAGATCGTAATAATTTCGTGACCGTCAGTTCTAGCCGCTGGTCAGCAGCCCGGAGTCCCGAATCGTCTCCGCGAGCGGCTCCAGCACCGCAGTGTCATACGGCGGCGGTAGGTAGATGATGGCCAGATCCAAGCCCTCGGCGCCCAGGGCGATCGCATCCTCGACGACTCGGCGGTAGTTGCGATCCTCGCCCAGCCGAATGTGCGCCGACAGCGTGATCTCCTTCGGGTCCCTGCCGATATCGGCGCAGTGCGCGGCCAGCACGTCGCGCTTGCGGGCGAACTCCTCCGGCGTGCCTCCGACGAAGTTCCAGTGGTCGGCGTATTTCGCGGTGATCTTCAGGGTGCGCTTCTCGCCGTTGCCGCCGATGCAGAACGGCGGGTGCGGCTGCTGCGGCCCCTTCGGCTCGTTGCGCGCGTCTTTGAGCTGGTAGAACGTGCCGTCGAAGGTGGTGGTCTCCTGGCTGAGCAGGCCCTTGAGAATCTCACAGGCCTCCTCGAAGCGGTCGAAACGCTCCTTGATGGTGCCCAGCTCGATGCCATAGGCGCCGGACTCCTCCTCGTTCCAGCCGGCGCCGATCCCGAGCTCGAGGCGACCGTTGGAAATGATGTCGAGTGCGGCGGCCATATTGGCCAGCACCGCGGGATGCCGGTAATGGATACCGGTCACCAGTACGCCGACCCGGAGCCGCTCGGTGGCCTGGGCCAACGCGGTGAGCGTGGTCCAGCCCTCCAGGCAGGGGCCGGTGGAATCGGAGAAGATCGGATAGAAGTGGTCGAACGTCCAGCCGGATTGGAAGACGTCGATATCGTCCGCTGCTTTCCAGATGGCGAGCATGTCGGACCAGGTCGTGTTCTGCGGGGAAGTCTTGAAGGCAAAGTCCACACTTGGGAAACGAACTCGGGCAGCGGTTAATTCCTGGATGCGGCGCCGATGACTTCTATCCACCGTGCAGGTCGGTATGTCCATGATCGATATGACGACGGCAAGTGCGCGTACCGCCGCGGTGCTCGGCGGCGTGCACGATGAACAGCTGAGCGCACCGACGCCCTGCACCCAGATGTCCGTGCGCGAGATGGTGGYACACATCGGGCAACTGGCGCCTGCCTTCGGGGCCGCGGCGAACAAGGATTTCGGGGAGCTCACCGACAGCCCACCCGGCGAGGGCGGTTACCTACTCGACGACGGTTGGCGCGACCACTATCCCGCCCGGCTCACCGCGTTCGCCGAGGCATGGCAGGCGCCGCACGCGTGGGAGGGAATGACCCGGGTGGGGGCCGTCGACCTGCCGGGTGAGGTGTGCGGACTGGTGGCCCTGACGGAGGTGGTGGTGCACGGCTGGGACGTTGCGATCGCCACCGGGCAGGCCTATGCCGTCGATGCCGACACCGCAGCGGTCTTGCTGGAGCATCTGACCGCCTTCACCGCCGCCGGCCCGGTGGAGGGGCTCTTCGGCGCGCCGGTGACTGTTGCCGATCACGCCGGTGATTTCGAGCGGGCGCTGGCGCTGAGCGGCCGTGACCCCGCATGGGGACGGGTGTGATCGGGCGGCGTCACGGGCACACTGAAGCCATGGACCGCATCGACCCCGTGGCCGCACTACGCCGCATCGCGTATTACAAGGACCGGGCCCGGGAGGACTCGCGCCGGGTGATGGCCTACCGCAACGCCGCCGATGTGGTGGAGGCGATGACACCCGAACACCGGGAGAAGGTCGGTAAGACCAACAGTTGGCAGACGCTACCGGGGATCGGACCCAAGACCGCCAAGGTGATCGCACAGGCGTGGGCCGGTCGTGTCCCCGACACACTGGTCGAATTGCAGGAAGCCGCGGCAGATCTCGGTGGCGGGGAGATCCGCGCCGCGATCAAGGGGGACCTGCATCTGCACTCGAACTGGTCCGACGGGTCCGCACCGATCGAGGAGATGATGGCCACCGCGCAGGAGCTCGGCCACGAATACTGCGCTCTGACAGACCATTCGCCGCGGCTGACCATTGCCAACGGTCTTTCGCCGGAACGTCTGCGTAAGCAACTCGATGTCATCGACGAACTGCGCGAACGCTTCTCGGCGACATCCCCGTCGCTTCGCTCGCCCAGGCCGATGCGCATCCTGACCGGGATCGAAGTCGACATCCTCGATGACGGCACCCTGGACCAAGAGCCGGAACTACTGGAGCGGCTGGACATCGTGGTGGCCAGCGTGCACTCGAAGCTGAAGATGGACGCGCCGGCGATGACGCGCCGCATGGTGCGTGCGGTGTCCGACGGCCAGGCCGACATCCTGGGCCATTGCACCGGACGTCTGGTCACGGGCGGCCGGGGGATCCGTCCGGAGTCCACATTCGACGCCGAGGCGGTGTTCACCGCGTGCCGGGACAATGGTGTTGCGGTGGAGATCAATTCGCGCCCCGAGCGGCGCGACCCGCCGAGCCGGCTACTGGATCTGGCGCTGCAGATCGGGTGCGACTTCTCGATCGACACCGATGCCCACGCCCCCGGTCAGCTCGACTTCCTGGGCTACGGCGCGCAGCGCGCCCTGGACGCCGGGGTGCCGGTGGACCGCATCGTGAACACCTGGTCGGCGGATCGGCTGCTGGAGTGGGCGCACTGATTCACGTCGATGACGTGAACGGATTGTGCTCGGCGATGAGTCTTTCCATGCGCGCCTCGTCGAGGCGAGCGTGGACGGTGGCCGATTCCTGCTGATCGCGGATCACCTTGGCCAGGGTGAAGGCGCTGGTGACCAGGAACAGCACCGACATGGTCAGGAAGAGCCGTTGCCAGATGTCGAGCGGCAGGAAGACGATGCCGCCGAGCACGCCGACGAAGCTGACGCCGAAGGCGATGGTCGCCTGGAGCGAAAACGCCGCCGTGACCTTGGCCGTGTCGCTGAATGCGTTCATGGGGCAAGCCTGCCGGAGGGCACGCTTCAACCGGATGCGTGAAACTACTCAATCCGGCAGCATCGGCATTTCCAGTCCCGGGTCGCGGCCCAGCAGCACTCCGCGGGTCACCGAGGCGTTGCCGAACCGCTGTCGTACCTCGTCGACGGCGGCGTCCAGGGCGATCGGATCCGCCGCGCTGCCGAACGGCAGTTCCAGCTGCGCCGCACCGTCGCGGTCGATGTTGGACACCGCGAAGCCCACCAGGGTCAGTCCGCGTTCGGCGATCAGCGGAGCGGCGGCGGCAACCAGTTCCCGGGCTGCGCCCAGCACGGCCTCGGTCGACGCGGTGGCGCGCGGCAGGGTGTGCGAGCGGGTGACGCGGCCGAAGTCGTCGAAGCGCAACCGCAGCACCACGGTGCGGCCGGTGCGTCCCGCGGCCCGCATCCGGCGGGTGATGCGGTCCACCAGATTCACCACGACGGCATCGATCTCGTGAGCGGACATGGTGTTCCCGGCGCGGCCCAGCGCTCGTTGCGCGCCGACGGACCGCCTGCGCACCCCGGTCACCACCCGGCGGCGGTCGATGTTGTGGGCCAGCGCGAAGAGCTGCCTGCCCATGGCCGGGCCGACCATGGCGCCCAGCGATGTCTCGCTGAGCTCGGCCACGTCGGCCACCGTGTGAATGCCGTGCAGGCGCAGCTTCTCCGCGGTCTTGGCGCCCACGCCCCAGAGCCGGCGCACCGGCAGCGGGTGCAGGAAAGCCAGCTCGCGGTCCGGTTCCACCAGCAGCAGCCCGTCGGGCTTGGCCTCCTGGCTGGCGACCTTGGCCAGGAACTTGGTGCGGGCGATCCCGACGGTGATCGGCAGGCCGACGTCCACCTGGACGCGTTCGCGCAGCCGGGCGCCGATTTCTACCGGCGTGCCCGACACCCGGCCAAGCCCGCCGACATCAAGGAACGCCTCGTCCACCGAGACCGGCTCGACCAGAGGAGTGGTGTCGCGGAAAACGTCGAAGACGGCCCGACTGGCCTCGGTGTACGCGCGCATCCGTGGCGGCACGACGATCACCTGAGGGCAGAGGCGGCGGGCCTGCCCGCCGCCCATCGCGGTGCGCACCCCGTACGCCTTGGCCTCATAGCTGGCGGCCAGCACCACCCCGCCGCCGACGATGACCGGCAGTCCGCGCAGGGAGGGGTCATCGCGCTGCTCGACCGACGCGTAGAACGAGTCGAGATCGGCGTGCAGAATGCTGGCCTGCCCGGAGTGGGACACGAACACATGTTCGCATCCGGGTCCGACATTGGGCTAGGGCGTGCTGCCGTAGATGCTGGTCAGCCAGATGTGGGTGAGGGTGTCCACGACGCGGTCATGTTCGACCGAGGGACGGTCGTCGGCCAGTGTCGCCATCATCATCTTCTCGTTCATGAGGTTCAGCGAGGTGGCCAGGTCGAGGGCGGGCAGTGTTTCCGGCGCCGCGCCGCGCCGGCGTTCGGCATTGATCAGTGCGGCCGTCATGGCAATCCACTTCTGCATCAGTCCGGCCCAGAACGCCCGGAACTCGGGATTGTTCCTCACTGCCTCGGTCCCGGCCCGCGCGGTGGCCGGATGGGATCCGAACGAGCTGAAGAAAATCTCGATGCCCCGCCGGACCGCACGTTTCGGATCCGTCGGCATGTGCTCAAGTGCGTTGTCGAACCCGGTGTCGGCGAGCTTGATCAGTGGATCGAGCAGCGACAGCAGGACCGCTTCTTTGGAGGCGAAGTAGAAATAGAAGGTCGGACGCGAGATGCCGGCGCCCTTGGCCAGGTCATCGACCGAGATGTCGGAGAAGGACCGCTGCTGGATGAGGCGGGCGGCGGTGTCCAGGATCGCCTGCTGCCGTTCGTCCCCGGAGGGGCGGGCGGCCCGGCGGCCGCGGCTGGCGGTGGTCACGGCCCCCACCTTAACACCGTGTCGACTTTCTCAACATACCGTTGACTCACTCAACACCATGTTGATACCGTCGGTATCATGAATGAACACCTCGACGTTGTGATCGTCGGCGCCGGTATTTCCGGCATCAGCACGGCCTGGCACCTGCAGGACCGCTGCCCGACCAAGAGCTACGCGATCCTGGAACGCCGCGACAACATCGGCGGCACCTGGGATCTGTTCAAGTACCCGGGTATCCGCTCGGATTCCGACATGTTCACCCTCGGATTCCGGTTCAAGCCGTGGACCTCGGCGAAGGCCATCGCCGATGGCGCCTCCATCTGGAACTACATCAACGAGGCCGCCGCCGAGAACGGCATCGACAAGCACATCCGCACCGGGCACCGCGTCACCTCGGTGGACTGGTCAGACGCTGACAACCGCTGGACCATCAACATCGAGCACGCCGGTGAGCGCAAGCAGATCACCGCGTCGTTCCTGTCGGTCTGCAGCGGTTACTACAACTACGACGAGGGCTACGCGCCCGAGTTCCCGGGTGCCGCGGACTTCGCGGGCCAGATCATCCATCCCCAGCACTGGCCCGAGGGGCTGGACTACGCGGGCAGGAAGATCGTCGTCATCGGCTCCGGCGCCACCGCGATCACGCTGATCCCGTCGCTGGTCAACGAGGGCGCGGGCCATGTCACCATGCTGCAGCGCTCGCCCACCTACATCGGTTCGCTTCCGCTGGTGGATCCCGTTGCCGCACAGGCCAACAAGTACCTGCCCAAGAACGTCGCCCACGTAGTGAATCGCTGGAAGGCGATCGCGATGGCCACCGGCCAGTACCAACTGGCGCGCAAGTTCCCGAAGATGTTCAAGAAAGCCCTCAAGGACATGGCGACCCGGCGGCTGCCGGACGGCTTCGATTACGAGAAGCACTTCAGCCCGCGCTACAACCCGTGGGAYGAGCGAGTCTGCCTGGCCCCCAACGGCGATTTCTTCAAGACCATCAAGGCGGGCAAGGCCGACGTCGTCACCGACACCATCGAGACCTTCACCGAAACCGGCATCAAGCTGACCTCGGGCGAGGAGCTGCAGGCCGACATCATCATCACCGCAACGGGTTTGAACATGCAGCTGTTCGGCGGCGCCACCGCCACCCGCAACGGCGAGCCGATCGACCTGACCAAGTCGATGACCTACAAGGGCCTGATGCTGTCCGGCGTGCCCAACATGGCCATCACCTTCGGCTACACCAACGCTTCATGGACGCTCAAGGCCGACCTGGTCTCCGAGTTCATCTGCCGCGTGCTGAACTACATGGACGCCAACGGTTTCGACCGGGTCGAACCGCAGCATCCGGGCGACGCGATCGACGAAGAGCCGTTCATGGATTTCACGCCGGGATACTTCCGCCGTGCCATGGACACCTTGCCGAAGTCCGGCTCGGAGGCGCCCTGGAAGCTGAAGCAGAACTACTTCTTCGACCTGCGCCTCATCCGGCACGGCAAGGTCGACGAGGAGTCGCTGCACTTCACCAAGCACCGCGCCGCGGTGTCGGCCTAGGTTCACCCGCCTACAGCGACGAGCCGTTCAGTCGCCTGCGGCGACGACGACGATCCCGTCCTCGTCGCTGTAGGCGATCTCACCGGGCACGAACGTGACACCGCCGAACGAAACCTCGATATCACGTTCTCCGGCACCGGTTTTGGTGCCCTTGCGGGGATTGGTGCCCAGTGCCTTGATGCCCACGTCGATGGTCCGCAGCGCGGCCGCGTCACGCACCGCGCCGTGCACGATCACCCCGGCCCAAGCGTTCTCGGCGGCCAGGCCGGCGATGATGTCGCCGACCAGCGCGGTGTGCAGCGAGCCATCGCCGTCGACCACCAGCACCCCGCCGTCACCCGGCGTGGACAGGATCGATTTGAGCAGGGCGTTGTCCTCGAAGCAGCGCACCGTGGTGATCGGTCCTGCGAACGACGTGACACCGCCGTAGTTGCGCAACTGCAGATCGCAGCTGCGGACGTCGGGGTAGATCTCGTCGACAAGGTCAGCGGTCGCGCGCGGTTCGATGCTCACGCCATGATGCTAGCGATCACCACATCGTGGACGAACTGCGCCAGACCCGGTTCGACATCGTCGTAGTAGGCGGTGAACCGGGCATCGGCGAGGTACATCTCGACCAGTCCGCGGTGCATCTCGCCGCCGCAATCGTAGAAGCGCTCGATACTCGCGCGGTGCCGGCCGGCCAGCGCGTCGGCCTCCGGCGAGCCGGGACGTACACCGGCGCGCTTCGCAGCCGCCAGGTCACCCAGCAGCGCATCCCCGTCGGCTTTCAGATCGATCCAGTCCTGTTTCGTCAGCTGCGCGACTCGCTGCCGGGACTGCTTCCATTCGTCGGTGTCGCCCCAGCGCTGCTCGGCTTCGACCGCATACTCCTCGCCGAATGCCGTGGTGCCGAAGATCTCGACCTGTTCCTCGGCGGTCAGCTGAATACCGCTGCGATGCGCGTCCATGAGTTCCTCCACTGCCCTGATGCTGCGCTGCAGACCTTCGGCCCGCTCCAGGAGCAGGGCATGCTGGCGCTGCAGCCTGGTCAGCCCGTCGACCTCGGGGTCATCGAGCAGGACGCGGATCTCATCCAGCGGCAGTCCGGCCGCGCGATACACCAGAACCAGGTGCAGCCGCTCGACATCGGCATCGGTGTAGCCCCGGTAACCGGCCGGAGTCCGCACGCCGGGCACCACCAGGCCGATGTGGTCGTAGTGGTGCAGGGTGCGCACGGACAGCCCGGTCAGGGCGGCGACGTTGCCGACGGTTCTCACGTCCATGGACTCACTATCGGCCCTGACGTCGCGTGAGGGTCAAGCCCCGCCCAGCGGAACCTCAGTCCTGGTCGGAATTGCGGCGGGCCAGAAGAACGACCAGGACCGCGAGCAGGCCGACGGCCAGCGCGACCGCCAGCGGCAGCCGGGACTGTTCCGGACCGAGGGCCGGCACCGCGGACGGTGTCGGAACGGCCGCGGCAACCGCGGATTTCGCTTGTGCAGCAACCTCTTTGGCGGCTTCTTTGGCGACCGCCGTCGGTTCGGCAGAGTGCTCGACGACCGGAGCCGGCTCGGCAGGGGTGGCTGTGACCGGCGGGGCCTTCTTCGCCGGAGGTGCCTTCTTGGCCGGAGCGGCCTTCTTCGCGACCGCCTTCTTGGCCGGTGCGGCCTTCTTCACGGGAGCGGCCTTCTTCGCCGGTGCCTTCTTGGCCGGGGCCTTCTTCGCGGGAGCCGCGGCGGCGGGAGGCACAGCAGGTGGGTCAGCCGGGACCTGCTCAGCGGGGGCCTTCTGTTCGGGAAGGTCCTGCTCGTCGGCCATGGTGCTGCTCCTTTGCAGTGTCGTCCAGCGCAGTGTGTCCCATCATGCCAGCCCAGGGCCCGGCGTCAGCCCGTGACCGCCAGGGCGGCGGCCAACGTCAGTGCCACCGCCATCAGGGCAAGCTCGGTGTCGGAGCGTCGGGTGGACACCTCGGCGCTGACCCGATGACCACGCGCCGACGGTAGCCACCGCGACCGGTTATGCCAGGCCAGCGCCAACAGAGCCGCTGTCACGACGATCTTGGCCAGGAGCAGCCTGCCGTGCCCGGTGCCGACCAGTTCGGCGGGTGACCCGATCACCACCACGGCGCTGAACACCCCGCCCACCAGCAGCACCAGCACCGACCACAACGACAGGTGCGAGAAGCGTGGCAATACCCGGGCCCACTGACCGCGGCGATCCACCACCAGCACGATCGCCGCGAGCGCGCCGCACCACAGCGCGGCCGCCAGCGCGTGCAGCGTCACCGCCAGACCGCCGAGCGCACTCTCGGAAAGGTGTCCGGCCAGGGTGCGCGCCGCGGTGCCCAGTGCGGCGACCCCGGCGACCACCAGCGATGCGCCGGGGTTACGCGCCGCGAGGGTCACCACGACCACCAGAAGCGCCGCCGCCACGCAGATCAGGTCGGCCCGGCCCGCGGTCGTCGACACGGCGAACTCGATCGCGGTCCGCACCCCCAGGTCACGAACCGCCACCGCGGCGGTATCGGCCGCCGTCGTCACCAGCCGGATCAATTCGGCGGCCAGCCACACCCACGCGGTGACCGCCATGACCGCGGTGCTGCGCCGGGCGAGTTCGGTGCGGTAGCGCGCGGTGTCCAGCCACGGCACCACCGCGAGGCCGAGCACCAGCACGGCGGCACCATCGGCGAGCACCCGCGTCACGGTCGGCACCAGAGCCCCGTCGGGACGGGCGAGAACCCAGGCCAGCGCCACGCTCAGGGCGACGACGAGTGCGCCCAGGCACGCCCGCCGGGTGCGTGTCACGTGCGGCGTCGGCTCCACCACACGCCGGCGCCGACGAGCACCACCGCCGCCACCACGAACGGCCAGACCGGGACACCGTCGTCGGTGGGCGTCACCGGGGCGGCAGCGGGCGCAGGGGCCCGCGCGACCGAGGGGCCGGGCGTGCCTGTCGCGGCGACGGTCAGATCGAAAGCCCACGAACCGGTGATGACGTGGCCGTCAGCGGAGGTCACGCGGTAGTTGGCGGTATAGGTGCCCGACGGTCCCAGCGGCCGCACGTCGACCTCGGCCACCGGACCGGCCACCCGGACGTCGCCGGTGGACCACAGATTGCCGTCCGGTCCGACGACGGTCATCGCCGCGAACGCGGTCTGCAGGTCTTCACTGAAGGTGGCACTGACCTTGGTGGGCGATGCGGTCAACGCGGTCCCGGGCGCCGGGTCCGAGGAGATGAGGGTGGCGTGCGCCGCGGCGACACCGGCGCCCGCCAGCGCCAGCACCGTCAGCACCAGCGCCAACACGGGCGAAAGGATCCGTGTGGTGAGCGTCATCAGACCAGGCCGAGCCGGGCCATCACATCGGCGTCGATACCGTCGAGCTGTTCGCCGATCGCGGCGTGGGCGGCCTTGCGGCGTGCCGTGGGCATGTTCTCCGCGGCGGCGACGGCGGTGGACAGGTCGGTCAACCGGTCGGTGATGGCGGCCACGAACTGCTTGGTCTCGGCGTCCTTCGGGTTCTTCTCGACCACCCGCCGGGTCGCCTGTTCGGCACCGCTGATGCGGGCCGACAGCACCGCTCCGTGCCCGGAGAACTGGCCGATCTGGGCCAGCGGGACACCGAGCTGGTCGGCGCGGCGCTGGTCCAGCAGGCCGCGGATGGCGATCGCACCGCGATAGGCCAGCGGTATCAGGACCGGTGCCAGCAGCCGGGACACGGTCAGCGTCCGGCGAATCTTCATCGGGGACAGCAGCTTGCCCTCACGGACCGCCTTGAGTTGGGTCTCAGCAACCTTCAGCGCCACGCGGTCGCTGTCGCGCTGGGCCTTGAGCTGGGCCTTGACCGCCTGGGTCTGCGCCTTGCGATCGGCCTTGATGCGTCGGGCATCGTTGCGCGCCGCGAGTTTGGCCTCCAGCTTGGCTCCCTTGGTGAGCGCGCGCTTGGTCGCGCGCCCGATCGCCCGAGCCTCGGCGCGACGGGCCGACCGGCTCTTGCGTTGCGTGAACAGGGCCATCGGCATTGCCTCCCGGTCATCTCATCCGCGCCGCCACCATCACGGCGCCACGATGCGGCCAACCCTATCGCTCCTCCGTCCCTACCACTCTCGGCGGCCTTGGGGCGATACCGATTACTTCCGACAGCAAACAAGTACGCGGGCATATGCGACAATCGTCCAAACGATTGCCTGTGCGCCGTGAGACGCCATGAGGGGTGGTGACGACGTGGGTTCGCGCATGCGAGTCGCCGCGGCTGCCTGTCTGGTGTCATCGGGGCTGTTCGTGGCTGGTGTGTCCGCTGCGGTGGCGTTAGCCGAGCCCGACAGCAGCGGGGACGCTGCGGGCACCGGGACGGCAGGCCGGACATCCGACGGGGCGACCGGTCAGCCCCGTCGCACCGCACCTC